>JBEDKY010000413.1:0-12505 GCA_041171905.1 Pseudomonadota bacterium | reverse complement strand
GAGGTTTATTGGGCGGACAATGCGCGACAATCCCAAGCATGGAAGCTCGACAGACTGTTTTGACCGGACAACGCTCACAGCCAGGTGACTGCTTCTGACACAGCGTTGCACCCAATTCCATCATCGCCTGATTGAAATCACCCGGACGCTCATGATCGATACTGCGATCGACGATGTCTTGAATCCTCTTCCTGCCAATCTCCGACCAGATGTCACCCGACGAACAGCCGGTCAACCGTGCGACCACCCGAATGACGTTTCCATCCACACAGCCTCTCGCTTCGAGCGAGCAGATACTTGAAATTACGCTTGCAGTGTAAGGACCTACTCCAGGCACCGTAAGCCATTGTTCGTAGTCAGCCGGAAAGTGACCGCCGCGCTCGGTCTCAATATAACGGGCACCATTGCGCAGGTTTCTTGCTCGCGCATAGTAGCCCAATCCGGACCACAACTCGCGCAGGTGATCGTCGGAACAGTCGGCCAGTGATTTTACATCAGGCAAGGTCGCAACGAAGCGCTCGAAACGCGGAACAACAACAGCCATCGTGGTCTGCTGGCTCATCACTTCGCAAATCCAAGTGTGGTAAACATCGATTTTGCGACGCCAAGGAAAGTCGCGCTTGTGTTGGTCGTACCAAGCGAGAAGAAGATTCACCCAGCGCGGGTGGTTTGCGAGATGAGTATCTTCAATAAACATAAAAGCCCGGCCTCAGTTCATTCAGAACATCCGCCGAGCCTTTTATAAGCTGCAAAGTGAATCGGCAAGCTTAGAGCTGACCGGATTCGCCCATTCCACCTTCAGAAGCGTGATCCTTTGAAGCACCCTTGCGCGGGCGACCGCGGCGGTGAGTCTGACGAAGCTTCTCGAGCTTGCTTGGACGGCCGCGCTTCTTAGGAGCGGCTGCTTTTTTTGCTTTTACAGCTTTCTTAGCCTTTGCGACGGTTTTCTTTTTTGCAGGCTTTTTGGCTGCAGCCTTCTTGACCGTCTTCTTAGCAGCTTTCTTCACGGTCTTCTTAACAGCCTTCTTTGCTGTCTTCTTTGCCGCAGGTTTTTTAGCCGCAGTCTTTTTCTTGGCTACAGGTTTTTTAGCTGCAGTCTTTTTCTTGGCGGTTTTTTTCACCGCTGGTTTCTTGGCTGCCTTCTTCACCTTAGTCGCCTTTTTTGGAGCGGCCTTCTTTACTTCTGCCATGAGATTCTCCTTTCCCTGAAATCTGGCAATGCAAAATCGAATCTACAACGAATGATAAACCACGATAAAAAAAAATGGTAGCGTTCGATGGACTGCAACTGAGAAAATTTTTTAACTCGGCAATTCATCACATTCGTGTCGCGCTGATATAGGCATCACGTATTTTGATGTCAAGATTGCAACGCGAATAAGATCAATCGAGCTCGATGCGCTCTCATGCACACGGAGACAAAAATGAATCCGCAGATCGTCACGAACAAAATCAGCAGACCCCAGACAATCGCACTTATCTTTGATCTGCCTGAAAAACTCGTACGAAACGACAAGCATCCGTTTCCGCATGACGCCGAGGCTGAATGGGAAACACGACAAACCATCGAGAGAATCTCTGAGGGCTGGAAAAAGAACGGATATGAAGTCCTCGAACTTCCGCTGGATAAAAATTTCCTGACTCACTGGTCGAGCAGAATTTCACACATCGACCTCGTACACACACTCACCGAGGGTTGGGGAACGCCATCCCGCGAAGCATGGATTCCGGCGTTGTGTGAACTTTCAGGAATACCGTTCATCGGCAGCCCTCCATTTGCGCAATGTATAGCGATGCGCAAAAGCAGTTTTAAAATCATCTGTGGTCACTACGGAATTCCAACTCCCGAGTTTCGGATCGTTCAATCGGTTGAGGATGTGGAATGTCTGCCCGATGCATTTCTCTCGCGTCCGCATTTTATAAAACCGGATTGCGAAGGCTCGGGTATGGGGATCGATGCTCAAACCTCGATCCCCAAAAACGCCCCTGCATCCCGCGAAACATGCAAACGAATGTTGGGCGAATTCCCAGACGGGCTGCTGATTGAGGAGTTGCTGACTGGAACTGAACTCACATCAGCTTTTTTGGGCCATGAGCCTTTTGAGAGTCTGCCGATCGCACAGATTGAAGTCCCCACAGGAGTCTATGGACTCGCAAACAAGAGCAAAGACGAGATGGGGGAAAAAATAAGTTTTCCCGATCTACCCATCGAAACTCGTTCTATTATCGAAAAGTCTATGCAGATTTTGCAGCAGCGAGCCGGCCTTGAGGATTTTGCCCGCTTCGACTGGAAGATGGATGGATACGGCAGACCATTCTTGCTTGAGGTCAATCCTCTCGCCGGACTCTCCTACTATTATAGTGTGCTGCCAAAAATGGCCGAGGCTGCGGGCTACGACTATGACCAACTGCTGAGTCGACTCGCACGGTCTGCGATGGACAAAGCCAACCACCGCAGATTTTGGTATGGCCGCAGCCGGCTTCAGGCAGATCTAGCCTAAAAAAAAACGCTCACAAACGTGAGCGTCTTTAGAGGGAGTGGACCAGCTTCACGGGTTAACGTTTGCCAGTGGCCACCAAACGGGTCAGGTCAATCATACGGTTGCTGAAGCCCATTTCGTTGTCATACCAAGAGAGAATCTTGACCATGTTGTCGCCAATGACGGTCGTATACTCGGCGTCGACCACGCTTGAAAAAGCACTGCCGTTGAAGTCGCAGCTGACGAGTGGCTCGGTGCTGTAGCCGAGAATGCCTTTCAAGCGCCCTTCAGAAGCAGCCTTGAGCGCAGCATTCACCTGCTCGGCAGTCGCGGATTTCTCGAGCTCGAAAGTCACATCCACCAGAGAAACATTCGGGGTTGGTACGCGCACGGCAATACCATGCAACTTACCCTTGAGAGAGGGGATGACCTCAGAAATCGCCTTTGCTGCGCCAGTGCTTGTAGGAATCATGCTCAACGCAGCTGCGCGTGCACGGCGCAGATCGGAGTGCGGCAGATCCAAAATACGCTGGTCATTGGTGTAGGAGTGGATTGTGGTCATCAATCCCTTCTTGATTCCGAAAGCATCGTTGAGTGTCAACGCGACCGGAGCAAGACAATTGGTGGTGCACGACCCGTTACTCAAAACGTTGTGCTCGTTCATGTTGTACTCATTGTCATTGACACCAATAACAATGGTTTTGTCGACAGCTTTGCCCGGAGCGCTGAGAATAACTTTGCGCGCGCCTGCCCGGATATGAGTCGCAACTTCTTCACCCTTGGTGAATCGGCCTGTGCACTCGAGAACGACGTCGACCTTGTTTTGACCCCACGGTATTTCAGCGGGATTGCTGATTGCGGTCACCTGAATCGACTTTCCGCCGACGACGAGCGCATTTTCGCGTGCCTCGACCGCAGTCGCCACCTGACCATGCACTGAGTCATATTTGAGCAAGTGAGCCAGTGTTGCGGCGTTTGTGAGGTCGTTGATCAAAACAAGCTCAATGTCTTTCTGAGACTGCAAAGCACGCGCGACACAACGGCCGATACGTCCAAAACCATTAATACCAACTCGAATTGCCATGGCTCGTATTCCTTTCTGCAAATGAGGCTCTAGTGGACCAATAAAATAAAAGAATCAATGACGACGGGAGCGAATCTTCCTGCGCGGGTGAACGTCCCTGCCCTGCTGAGTTCCGGAACGGGCAGGATTGTGTTCCTGCTGGGGCTTGGTTTCAAGAGCAGAAATCAGGTCTTCGGCCGATCTGAGGCCTTCGAAGGTCATTCCCCGCACGTGCAGCCCACTGAAAGGCGCAGAGTCGGTGGCGACAATTTCACAATTGGCGAAACGACACTCAGTGAATGAACAGTCTTCGAAACGCAGCCCCTGCAGGTCACTCTGATCGAACTCGCACTCGGTCCACCGGCTGGAGGAGAACACGGAGTTTGTGATGCGACTGGCATTGAGAACCACGCCCGCCATTTCTGAGCGGAGCATTCGGTTGTGGGTGAAATCCGCCTCCGACATCGAGAAGTCGGTCAACATGGAACGGGAGAGACGGTTATCCTCAAAACGTGACTCTTGAATTGTCACATCTGCCATGCGGGTCAGACCAAATTCATTGACTGAAAAGTTGGAACGCTGGCAATTGAAACGGCTGACCTGTGAAATTGTAAAATGGTTGCGCCGCACTTCGGCTGTGTCGTGAAACGCCACGGACTTCCATTGCGAACCGGAAATTGCATTGCCTTCTACAGTCGTGTCGGGGCTGACTTCAACCGTGTTGAAAATCGAAAGCTTGGCGTCAAACCCTTCATGACTGGGTCTGAAATCAACTTTCCGTCCCAACTCACGTGATTTTTTCAGAAACGCCTCGAATCCGATTTTACCACCCAAACCGGAGAATGCGGAGTCCGTGACCTTCCGGGCTTTTGCATTTTCAGTTTCCGGTGTGCGCTGTGCCTTATCACGTGAACGACGGGCCTTGCCTTCATCCTCGCTTCCCTGACGGAGCACGGAGGCTTCAAAAAGCTCCTGAATGAGTGTCTCGGCTTTGGCTATTTCCATAGTTCCGCGCGAGACCGCCTTCAGAATGGAATGCAGATCCTTCATCAACTTCTCCGATCAACCTTGAGCATGAGGGCAATTCCGAGGGCCAAAAAAAGAACGGTCGGCAACCATGCGGCCACAAAACTCGGCAGCAGACCATTCGCGGCAACAGCCCGCATCGCAGCTGCACTACCCCAGAACACAGACGCCGCAATCAGGCATGCGACAATCCCGATATATGTATCCGCCTGCCGTTCCCTGCGCAAGGCGAATGGAAAAGAGAAAAAAGCGAAAATCAAGTTGGCAAACGGTGAGCTGAGCTTCTGATACAAATCAGTTTCGCGGCTTGCCATTGCGGCTCCAGTCGATTTGTTGTCTGCCAGAACCTGCCGCAACTCACGAAAACTGACTAAATCAGAAGATATGCCCTCACGCAGCAGCTTGGGTGGCTGGGATGCCACCGAAGTCTTGAATTCATTCATTTTCGAGACGGATAGAAGCTCTCCGGCCTCGCCAAACTGACTCACTTTTGCTGCCAGAAGTTTCCAAGTACCGCCTGAGGGGTCGAACACAGCCCGCTGCGCATGAACAATCTGCGCCACCTCTCCACGTCCGCGGAAAACTACATATTCTGCATCCATAAGGCTGTGCTCGAGCTGGTTCAATTTCTTGAAGTGCAGGATTGCATTTTGCCCAGTCACCCACTGACTCTCAAGGAACATCTGTGAAAGCGCAGACTTTTCAATTTTTACTTTTTCAATTTTTTGCAGCTGCAACAGGGCGGGCGGAACCACAAACTCCATCGTCAGCAAACAAAATACTCCGATGACCGCACTGGTGAACACAACGGGCATGCAAATCCGCCGGATCGACTGTCCGGCTGCACGCATTGCCGCAATCTCTCCGCTGCGGGCAAAAATCCAGAACGTCAGAATCGCGCCGAACATAACTGCAAACGGACTTATGTCGACGAACATCTTCGGCATTTGGACAAGATAGTACTCAAGTATGACTGCGGCTCTTGCACCGTAGTTGGGGAAGTACCGGGTGTTCTTTTCGAGAAAATCGATGACGCAGTATATGAGCACAAAGCCCGTGGAAATTGACAGATAAAACTTGATGAACTCGCGCAGCATGTATCGGGCAAAAATCATCTTCCATGCCCTCTCAACCGGACCAGAACCCGCCTCGCCTCACGCGCGACAAACTCGCTGAACGGCGTGGACGGCGGATGACGCTGCCGCCAGAAGAGGGAAACCGACGCCATCAACAAAAGTGAGGAGAGCGGAAAGAACAACGAAACTTCCGGAGGAAAAATAAATTTCACAGCCATCTGCTGACTGAACATGATCAGAGCGTAGAAAATAAAAACAATCAGAAGTAAGCCAAAATAGGCAAATCCAGCTCGTCTGCGCGGGTCCTGCAGGCCCAGACAAACCCCGATCACCGGAAAGAAAAGACACGAGAGCGGGACGACAATCTGCTCATAGAAATACGTATGATCTCGAACCGAGCGCTGGTTGGCACCCCAATCGGCGCGTGTTCGCAGCTGTTCGAGTTCCTCGAGATATTTTTGTGGATAATTCGACCTAATGTCGTTGCTGTCGAATTGCCCAATCTCGAATTGTTTTTGAAACATGTTGACCAGCGAAATTTTCAGATTGTCGAAAGCCATCACATTCCAAGTGCCCTCGCTCAACGGCTGGTGCAGACGGCCGTTCTGGAGCTCGAAAATATAATCGTAGTTTCCGCTCTCGGTGTCTTTGCGCAACTGGCCGCGTTCAGCAGTCAGAATCTGTGAAGGGCCACCCTGTGACGAATTGATTCCGAGGAAAACACCGCTGAATTTTGACTTCTCTTGAGCAATAGAATCGACGTAAAGCGCGATCTTGGTTCCGCCGCCATGGAAAAGATCCGAAATGAAGGTCTTCTCCTTGAGTCGGTTTTCAAGCAGCGCCTCAACTCCCTTGCGAGCATGAATCCACTTGAAGCGTCGCCATTGCTGGCGAGCGTAGGGCTCCATCAACAGCGCACTCAGCAACGCCAGCACCGCAAAGATGACGCCAAGCAACAAAGGTGCCCTGCAAAAACGCAGAATGCCGACGCCCGAACTCATCCAAGCTTCGGATTCTCGGTCACCCGACATTCTGACCGAGACGATTGCCGCAGCAAACAACAAAGAGAGTGGCAGGGTCAGCTTCAAGATGTTGGGAATCACAAAAATGATGAACATCAGCAGGGATAGGAGCCCCTCCTGCGTCAACACGAAATAATCGGTCATCGTGAGAATTCTGAACAGAAACATCACCGAGCTGAGAATGGCCAAAATGACCAGAGTCAGCGATGCAATTTCTGAAAGTATCAGACGATCCAATTTTGCAAACACGCTCAACCCCGTGACGGATGATATCTGCTTAAGCCTGCGGTGCCGACTCCTCGCGGAACATTCCCATCACATGGTAGCCGCAATCTACGTGCAAAGTCTCCCCGGTGACTCCCGAACCGAGGTCCGACAAAAGAAAGAGCGCAGAGCGTGCCACATCTTCACCGGTGATGTTGCGCCGCAATGGTGAAAACTTTTGGCTGTAGTCGAGCATATTGCGCATACCGGGAATGGCGCTCGAGGAAAGCGTCCGGATCGGACCGGCACTGATGGTGTTCACGCGGATTCCCTGCGGCCCGAGGTCCTCTGCCAGATATCTGTTGCAAGCCTCGAGTGCAGCCTTGGCAACACCCATCACATTGTAGTTTGGAATCACCTTCTCCGCGCCATAATATGACATGGAGATGATGCTGCCACCGTTGCGCATCAACGGCGCCGCATGTCGTGCAGCTGCAACGAGGGTGAATGCGGACACGTCCATTGTCGACATGAACTGCTGACGGGATGTATTGACGAATGGCTCTTTGAGGCATTCTTTGTCGGTGTAGGCGACCGAATGTATGACGAAATCCACGTTGTCCCATTGGCTTCGCACCCAGCTGAAAAATTCTTCAAGCTCGTCGTCTTTGGAAAGATCGCAGCCTTTTGCCTTGGCATTTGGGAGTTCGGCGATGAGATCATTCAGGCGCTTCTCCTGAGCGGCACCCAAGAAATTGAAGACCAGGGAAGCGCCTTCAGCGGCACAGGCCTGCGCGCAAGCCCAGGCAAGAGATTTGTTGTTCGCCACACCAAAGATAATGCCACGCTTTCCGCTCAAAAGTCCGGTTGCCATCGTTCTACCTCCTCGATTTTCGATTTGAACGGCATTCATATAACCTTTTCATTTGCATTCCGACAACCAAGCTGCATTGAAAGGCATCGGGAAGTGCGGTACGACTCAATTGTCACCGCTTGGAGGACGTCCGACATGAACTCGCCCCAATCACAGGGTTTGAACTATAAAAAAATCGAGATCGACAATTCTGTTTGCCGCCGTCGTTTTCACATCGCCTACGAAGAGGGTCAGTCTCCAGTGGCAGAGACCAAAGTTCTTTGTCCACACTGCGGTGTCACGTTGTTCGAAGCACGCAATCACCCGCCCGCGATCCTCTCGCGCGATGAAAATTTGGTGAAAAGTCCAGACGGAACCAACACCACTTTGAGCGAATGTCAGTTTCTGAAATAAGTTCGGCTGCGATTCTGACCGCTGTTTTCGGATTGGCTCTTATTATTCTGAATCAGCCGCAGGCGTTCGCATCCGCACGTTTCATTCGTGCCCGTATTTGGGCCAACGTCATCCTGTTCGGCGGAGGCGCTGCGCTTCCGCTCTATTTTTTGTCGATTGTCGTGGGACTCGCCGCGGCTCTGCCGATACTCTCTGCATTGATCCCCCAGCCTTCACCGAACGTTCCATTGCCGTTGGGTCATGCCGAACCGTTGTTGCTCGCCCTGACGCTCATCCTGCGCATCGTTTTATGGCCGGCCATCGCCCTCGACTGGTCGACGGTCAAAAAATGGGAGCAAGAGGTGGTACGCCGCCCCCGCGGCGGACTCTGGCCCCGCTTGCGCAGGACACATCACTCAAACCGCGAGAGTTTTGCCCTGCGGGCGCTCCAGCTTGGCAGTCATTTGGCCTCACAGGAGATCGGTCGATCCTCAAAGATTCGCTCCAATTATCTAAAAGCACTAGGGATATTATTACTCTACGTCGCTGTGCTGGCCATACCTCAAGACCATTCGGAACTCTCCTTTAAAGGGATGCTTCTTGTCGCACTATCCTGTTGTGTGATCTTTATTAGGGAGATGCTGACAGGCACCGACTTCAAGTACAAAAACCTGAAATTAAAGATTGTTATCCTTTGTTGCGGGATTTTGGTTCTAGCCGCGGCCGTCTTCCAGTTACAGGGAGCACCGCCCCCCAAGCTCTCAGCCGTGTTGGCTGATTCAACTCGATTTCTCGTCCTTTCAACAATCCTCGCTGTAATTACTGGGGAATTCGGACGCCTCCTTGAAACGAGACCTGTTTCCGCCATCGAAGTTGGTTCTGCCCCTGTCGACAAAAAATACTCGATACTGAAAAAAATCACCCAAACAGCTCAATGGCTTGCAAAACCTAAACATCTCGTATCCGTCGCGATGCAGACGGACCTTCTGCTGACAACCCTCAGGATTACGGTCAGTTGGTGGTAACTTCCACAATAACCCTTATTTTACGCATATTTATTCATCAATAAAAAACCCTGACAAACGCTTGAACAGGTCTGTTTTTTTAGCTACGTGCCCATAACGCTGGTGAGCACTGACAACTCTTTTTACAGGGGCTTTTTCAAGTCTCCCAGTGCTATTTTTGGGTTAATTACTTGTTTTTACTGGTTCCGAAATCGGACGCGGTGAAGTGGCATGTATCCTGCTAAACCCCACGCAGGTCGGCCTCGTAAAAGAGGCCTTGCATGAAGCCTACTCCGTTTTTCGGAAACACTTGGTTGAAGGAGTCATTCATATGGATAACGTCATCAACCTGTTCTCGCGTCGTGCGCCTGCAAAAGCAGGACAGACATCGCGGGGAGGTGATTCGGGACAACAATCTTCTTCTGCAGCTGAGCTGAACGTCGGCGGCTTTTCGGACGTCGCCGAACGCAACCGCCAGAATCAGCAGAGGCTGCGCAAAGAGCGCGAGCAGGCGAATAAGAACGTGTTGAAGAGTTACCGGATTAAGTAAACAGGGTGCTGACCGGAGGTCCGGCTCCGGAACAAGCGGCACTTGTAAACGTCTCTGGGGTTTAGTGGGGTAAACCATGCAGAACAACACTTTCGACCGTTTTTCGATAGATTCCTCTGCGAACGTCGCCCAAGAGGGCGCTGTCGTCGTCGACCTTCAGGCATTCCGTCTGAAGAAATCGATGACCGGTGACAAGCGGCGCGGCGTGCAGGATACCTTCGTACTTGGCGATGAAACCCTGCCACGGGACAATTCCCTTCCATCAGGGCGCAAAGAAGAAGAGCTGGCTTCGCGGCTTGAGCGCATCAAATCCAGCATTCAGCGCATCAATCAACTGATGTCTGACCTGCGCGATGAAAACCAGCCCAACCAGACTCGCTGATTCGGTTTAATTTAGGCACGGTCTCATTTAGTGGCTTGACCTGCCTGTCCGTTTGATGAAGATGAGAGGACGCAGTCCGCAGGGGCTGCGTCTTTTCTTTTTTGAGGACACCATGTCAGGAATTCCATTTTATGCTCGGCGTTGGGTTTCGGGCGCGACGATGTCGGAAGCGCTCCAACAAGTCGTGACTTTGAACACAAAAAACATCTCCGTCACGCTCGACCTTCTTGGCGAAAACATCACGAGCCTCGAACAAGCCAAGAGTTGCACCGATGAATACGTCGAAATGCTCGATCGCATTCAGGCCGGCAAATTGAGTTCGCACGTCTCGGTCAAGCTCACCATGTTGGGCCTCGACATCAATGAAGACGTGTGTTTCGAAAATCTGAAAATGATTCTCAGCAAGGCGGATGAACTGGGGAATCGGGTTGCACTCGACATGGAGGGCACGCCCTACACCGAACGCACGCTGCGCATCTACGAAGCCGCAGCCCAGCAATTTAAATCTCCCGAGATCGTTCTGCAGGCTTACCTGCACCGCACGGGCGAGGATATTGAGCGCGTTCTGCGCGCGAACGGCCGACTGCGTCTATGCAAGGGTGCCTACAAGGAAAAGCCCGAGCACGCACTGCAAAAGATGGACGACATCGTTGAAAATTATAAGAAGCACGCACGCCGTCTGCTGAAAGAGGCAAACCGTGTCTGTCTGGCCACGCACGACGATGCACTGATTGGTTTTTGTCAGGATGTGATTCGCACCGAAAGTATTCCAAAAGAGCGTTATGAATTTCAAATGCTCTACGGCATGCGAGCAAAAACGTGGCAAACAATCGCAGATCAGGGGCACAATATGACCGTGTACCTGCCCTACGGCGAGCATTGGCAGGCCTATTACTCGCGACGACTCGCAGAGCGCAAAGAGAACATCTTCTTCGTTTTGAAAAATCTGTTCCGCGACTGATCCGCTCCCTTTTTTCCGTGTCAAAACCCCCACCCCCGCCAAAGCACAAATCTGGTACGATTCCATTGGCTTGAGCGGGGGTAGAGGATGGAACTCTCCAGTATACTTGGTCCGGTTTTCGGAATCGTCGCAATATTCGGTACTGCTGCCTTGAAAGGCCTACAATTCAAGGCCTTGTGGGGTGGCTCTGCATTGATGATTGTGGGACTCGGCACATTTGCTGCCGTCACGGTTGCCTATCCGATGGCAGACATGATCCACTCGTTCAAATCACTCGGTTTGTTCCTCAAAGGTCCGCAGATCAATACTGAACAGCTCATTGCAGACGTTGAAAAACTCGCGCAGCTGGCCCGTAAGGACGGATTTCTTGCGCTCGAAAAAGAGGTCGCCAACCTGACAGATCCGTTTCTTGCCAAGGGCATTCAAATGCTCGTCGACAACACCGAACCGCACGTGATTCAAGAAGTACTCGAAGGCGAAATCGCGCTTCTGTATGAAGAAGAGGAAATCGCCGCAAAGTTCTGGGAAGATGCCGGAGCGTTTTCACCGACGGTGGGCATCATCGGCGCCGTGCTTGGACTCATGGTCGTGATGGCGAACCTCAGTAACCCGGACGCGATTGGTCCGGGGATTGCGACGGCCTTTATTGCAACAATTTACGGTGTTGCCATCGCAAACTTGTTCGCACTGCCAGCCGGTAAAAAAATAAAGCGCATGTGCCACCACAAGAAAGTGGCACGCGAAATGGCAATGATTGGCGTGATCGGAATCGCCCAAAGCCACAGCCCCAAAGTACTTGCCGAACGTCTGCGCGGCATGCACGGCGGTCATTGATTGTGAAGCAAATCTGCACGACCGAACATCTGCAGATGCCGGACTTTACCGAAAGGTTGTCGGATGGCTAAGAAACAAAAATGTCCTGAATTTGAGAACCACGAGCGTTGGCTTGTCGCGTTCGCCGACATGATGACCTTGCTGTTTGCTCTCTTTGTGGTGCTCTACGCGATGGCCAACCTCGACAAGTCGAAAGCCAAAAAAGTCGAAATTTCAATACAACGCGCTTTTTCGAATGAATTCGACGACGAGACGATGCCGGAGGGTATTCCGCGCGGTGTCGATATGAAGAGAGGTATTTTCCGTCACATTAAGGGCAACACGAACCGCGAACAGGTCGCAACCAGAACCCGCCGTGAAATGGCCGCCATCATTGCAGCGGACAGCGCCAAACTCGAGCGCGACCTCTCTGAGCGGCTCTATGGCTCAAAAGACTTTCCGCAGGCGCAAAACATGAAACCCGAAGATCGCCTCGTGTTTGTAAACAAAGACAACGACGGAATAAGGGTCACGCTGCTTGCACGCAAATTTTTCAATCCAAATCAGGCGACACTGACAAAAGAGGCGCAGGCGGTGCTTGATGGCGTTGCAGTTGCGGTTAAAAATTTAGGGCGACAAGTCAGGGTCGAGGGCCACACAGACAATCTCCCATTCAAC
>JBEDKY010000412.1:0-3455 GCA_041171905.1 Pseudomonadota bacterium | reverse complement strand
GTCAACGGAACCGGGAGCAGAAAATGATGCTGTGTTCATCTGGGGGGGACGCAACGCGACGCAGTTGTTTGCTGATGGTGCCATTTTGAAAAAAGTGGATGGCTCGTGGACCTGGCAGTCGCTCCCGCCGGCACCGGCAGAACTCACAGCGCGCAATAAACCCACCGTCGTGGCCGGAAAGAATCATGTCCTTGTTTGGGGAGGCGAAGACCTCAACGGAAACCCTGTTTCCGGGTGGGCTTTTTATAACTTTCGAAACAACCAATGGATCTCTCAGTCAACGACCAGCAATGCGTTCAGCGGAAATCCTCCTCCTGCAATGACAAACGCAGCATCGGGTTTCATTACAGTTCTCAACAAGGATCGCAATGAAGGAGCATTTCTAATCATTGGGGGAGAGCTGGCAGATCATTCAGTATCAGACAAGTGGTATATCTTGATAGAAAACTCATATGGTTTGAGCTCCACCTGGACGCAAGCCAATTTGAAGCGTGCCGTTGCGCGCGCTGGCTTTCAACGGGCTGCCCACACCGGCCTGCTGTTTGTTCATTCCGGAATTTCAACGCCCTCGGGAACTCCCGGAAACGGAAATCCGGCTGATGCGTCCGGCTCCGCACCCGAGCTGAGTGGCGACGTTCAGGCGTTCATGTTCTATTATGACACGAGCACGAGTTTGTTCAATTTGCTCAATTATCAATATAAATCTTATGATTCGCGGCCAGGTGCTCTCAATGCCCAGTTGATGATTCAATCACGTCCGGTGCCAAACACTGCCATCTCACCGGCACAATTGGTTGAGTTGAATGTTGTGTGTGCGTATGGGGGACGGACGTACAGGGAAGAACTTCCCAATATCAATCCTCCCGAGGGTTTCGGACTGCGACTGACTGACTCGTATTTCTTTTCGCCAATCGGCAAGGTTGGACTGTGTTTTCAGCCCAACGGCTCTGCAGCGGCCAATTCAGAAATCGGCTCACTAAAAAACTACTACCTTGCAACGCCGGGTGCGCCAGCGGCCCGCAGACTCGCAAGAACATCGGGAATTGGAATTTCGAGCGGCTCAATGCAGGGTGCCTTGTTCATTTGGTCGGGAATGTCCGCAACAAGCGGAGAATATCTGTCGGACGGTGCGATCTTTTATTCGAGCGGCGACAAATGGGCACCCGTCACCCGATTCGAGGCTCCGGTCCCGCGCAACATGCACACTGCCGTGATGATGGTCGGGCAAAAGCGGATTCTGATTTGGGGTGGACACACCGCCCATGGCCCCACAGCAGAGGGAGCATTTTATGTTGTTCCCTGAAAAGTGGATCATCGTGCTGCTGTGCTGTCTGAATTTACTTGCCGGCTGTTCGGATTCCAAGCAAGAGGTCGTCAGTGTCGACTCTTATGAGGTCAGCACCCTGCCCGCTGAAGCAAAACTGAATCAAATGAACCTGAGCAAGGCGCGGGGGCAGCTCCTTTTCAAATCCGCTCCGACAGGCAATCAGAAATTGACCGCCTTCAGCGTCGAACAGCCGGACACAAAACTGAAAACCATTTCAAAAGATATTCATGCATTGCTGGAGCTGATCCCGCAAAAGCACACGCTAGTGGCCACGCTGGAATCGGACGATGAAAAATCCTGGGCAGTGATTCCAAATATCCCAATTGAAGCCGGGCAGATTTTCGATCTTGGTCTGATCCCATTTGAAAAGTCAGGTCGATTGCGCGGACGCGTGCTGCTCGCTTCTGATTCAAGCCCGCTTGCAGATGCCGTTGTGCAAATCCCACAGTTGAATCGGCAGACAAAAACAAATGCAAATGGAGAGTTCGATTTCGACGGGATGGCTCCGGGTTCATGGAAAATGACCATCAAAAAGCCAGGTCAAGGAGCATTGTCAGACGTTGACGTCGATGTTGTCAGCAATAAAACTTCCGATGCCGGTGACTTTTGGCTCGGCGATTCTCAGCTTTCAGAGCTCAGGGCGATTGTCAAAAATGCGAAGCAAGGTTTGGTTTCCGAGAGAAAGGCCACACTGGAATTGCGACTGCCGTCAGCGGCACGCTGGGTGGCAGTCAAATCAGCTTCAGGTGATGTTCTGCTTGAACGAACTCCGGCACGAGCGTCGCTCGATGTCCATCTGACAAACACAGGTCTCAACCACCTGAGAGTTTTTGTGTATGACTCACGTGGGCGTATTCTCGGCGTTCTTTCCACTGCTGTTGATTTTGATCCGTTCATGACCGTCGGTACAAGATATCTTCCGAGAGTCAAGATTTCGGAACGTGTGATTGTTTCCCCTGCCCGGACTATCAACGTGATGCTTGAAGATATTCCCGTCAATGCGACTCAAGTCCGATTGAGTCTTGATGACGAGCCGGGTGAGTGGTCAACTCCTTCACCACAGATGAGTTTTGAAATTCCAAAATCCAACAGCATGTGCGGCAACCATGAGCTGAATGTCCAGTATCAAACAGCCGGTGCAGAACAGAGCAGCGTCACACGGGTTCCGGTGACACTGAGTTGCTGGAGGCGCATCCCTCATAGGGGGATGGTCGATAAAATGGTCGGACTCGATAACGCCTCAGTGTGGACAGGCACACATGTTTTTGTCTGGTCCGGCAAACAAATCAGCACTTCCAACCGTTCGATGTATTTTGCCGGCGGCAATTCCGCTGAAAACCAGACCCAGCTCGATGCGTTGCAGAAATATACTTATTTTGATGGTGGCTATGTTTACAAGCCCGTCTACAACGACACGTTCGAGGATCTCGATGCTGCGGTGATGGAATCCATCGTTACAGACAATGCTCCTGCGTCGCGTTCGCTGCCAGGTGCCGCTGGTTCAGGAAATCTGGTGGCAATTTACGGCGGAGAACGCGACGGGCAACCTTTGGCAGACGGAGCATTTTTCGACATTGCCAGGAACGGATGGGTTTCTATGAACGGTGAAGGTGCGCCGTCGCCGCGAATCAAGCCGTCGGTATTCTTCATCAGCGCAAAAAAAATACTTGTCTGGGGCGGTCGGAGCAAGACCAATTTGGGTTACGATTTGCCACTCAATGATGGCGCCATCTATGACACTGAGCTCCACACATGGACGCCTATGAATTCCGTCGGTGCTCCCTCGGCACGTATGCTGCATGTGGGAGTTTGGACGGGCAGCGAGTTTGTCGTGCTGGGTGGTCAATTACCCGGATCGGTGGAGGTCTACAGCGGTGCGCGCTTCAATCCCGCCTCCAACAGCTGGACGTCCACTGCAACGTTGACGACACCCATGACCTTCATGTCGGCGTTGCACAATGGAGACGACATTGTTCTCTACGGACGTAACAATCTGGGGGTTCTCTTTTCGCTCAGCCAAAACAAACAAATACAAAGCACCCAATTCGACGTGGGTGGCTGGAATGTGAATCCGGCGTTGGTTCTTGATGGCAACGGCAGCGGTGCTACGGGAAGCAAACTCTATATT
>JBEDKY010000411.1:0-3047 GCA_041171905.1 Pseudomonadota bacterium | reverse complement strand
TCCTTTGCCTTCGTCGCCGAATTGAGAACCAAGAATGCAAGTGGCTTTGCCTGGGGTGAGCAGCTGGCGCATACGGGACTCCTTTGGAGAAAAAGCAAACGCCGCACGCTAACGCACCCTCGGCGGGTGAGCAACCGTGCGGCGTTCAAACCCCTGCAAAGCCGCGTGGCGGGCAGGGCTTTGCCTCAGTCCATATCACACTTGGCAACAACACAGTTCGGACAGTCGACTGCGGCCGCATCGCCCACCTTGATGCTGATTCCGCTTGCAAAGGCTGCGGAGTCTGCGCCGAAATCGATGGTGTAGCTCTTCACAACTGCTCCGGCCTTTTTGGTTTCGCCGGAGATGGTGCCCGAAACCGGAGTGCAGGTGTTGTCGTTGGCGGATGTGAAGTCATATTTCACATTGCTGAAAGTTGTTGTCACTTCCACACTGTCTGCCGTCACTTCAGCCTTGGTTTGTCCTACGGTGATCAGTTTTTGCGTCAGTTCACCTTCTGCGCTGCGAGTGACCTTTACGACAAGTGGTGTCGGCATCGACATTTTCTTCTCACGTGTGATCGTTCCGCCGTTGGGCTTTGTCAGCGTAATCGTGCGGGTCACGTTGGTGGAAATGGTTTTTTGGTAGGTTGCGGAGCCATCGGCAACCGTATCAAAGGTCACGCTGCGTGTGCCTGCAGTTTTCATGGTCCGGCCTGTGAGTGTCTTGCCTGCTTTGCTGACGCTCATGCTGCGGGTGCGGTTTTCTGTTTCAAGCAGGTTCACGTCGTCGAAATTTGCTCCGTTCGCGCCTTTGCCTTTGAACTGAAAGTGACCTGATGATGTGCACTTCGCATCGGCCGCACGCGCGGCGGGCAACGTCCAGAGCCGCGTCAGAGTGCCTTCGCCTTTCAGGTCGGAAGTGACCTTGCTGGCAGCTGCGATGCGGCCTGCCTTCGATGAGTTCAGTGTCTTGTCTTTGTCGTAGGTCAACACGACAGTGACTGTGCCGGCTGTTGTGTCGGCCGTGCAGGTGCGTGAGCCCAAAGCATCTGCTTTTGTGACAGGCGTGCCGGGTATAAGCATCATCTCGGTGAGCGCCGATGCTGCACCGCCCGAGCCATTTTCATTGAGTGCTGATGCAATTTCATCGAGAGTGTCGCTCTGATCGTCAGCCAAAGAAACCACATCAGAAGTGATGTCTCCCGTCGGGTCGAGCACCGCATCCTGAATAGCCTTGACAGCGTCTTTTTTACCGCATCCGGAAATTGTTGCCGCCAGCGCAAAGCTGGACACAAGAGCAAGAAGTTTCATCTCAACCTCAATCAAAATAGTGAAAGAATGGCACTGAGCCGAGTCAAGGTTATCACGCTCTGCGTGGACGCCGGATGGCGATGTGCAGACATGTGCGTTACGGTATTGACGGGTGTTTTGCAGGAGCACAAACATGGACATGAGAGTGCAGGAATTCACGGTCGCTTACGGTTCGGGCGATTTTGAAGGGGCTGAACAGCTTGTGGTCGAGTCATTGGCGGATTGTCCGGATGATGCGCGATGGCTCAATAGGCTGGGGCTTTTGTACATGGCACAGGGGCAATACTCCGATGCACTGGCAGCTTTCGACCGCGCCGTGTGTGCCGACCCGCATTTTTTGGAGCCGCTGCTTAACGGTGCCATCGTCCTCTCTGATTTGGGATTTTATGACGAAGCCACGGTGCGCTTCGATGCCGCGCGTGTGCTTGACAGTTCGACGCCGTCGCAGGCGGGCTCGATGGGCGCTCATGGTGCACCCACCCCGCCTTTGGGGCAGCTGCCTGTTCAGTTGGGTGTCGCTGTGGGGCGTGCAGCAGCCGAAAAGTATCTCGAACTCAGTCATTCGCTTTTGGAGCTGGGACTTCTGCAGAGGGCTCAGGAAGCGGCCGAGGAGGCTTGCCGCTACTACGACCACGCGCGCGGACGTTTGCAAATGGCGCGCACATTTTTGGCACAACAAATGGTTGATAAGGCAATCCTTGAGATTGAAAACGCTCGCAGGCATGACCCGCGATTTGTTGAGTTGCACGTTTTTAATGCACTGCTTCATCTTGTTCGCGATGATCGCTCCGCGGCTTTGGATGCGCTGACACGGGCTGAAATGCTTGCGGATACGACCGCACTGGGGCAAGTCTTGCGCACGGCATTTGCCGGCCAGTCGGCCGCGCATCTCTGAACAGGAGTGCTCAACGTGTCTTCACTGCCATCGAATTCTTGGCTTGATTTGCTTCCCAAATATTCGCTCCTCAGAAATGACGATCGCAAAGCCCGTCTGCGCGGAGCAGGACGCGAGATCTTTGATTTTGGCATTGGCGATCCGCAGGAGGAGACTCCGGAGTTCATCCGCAAAGCACTCGCAGATCACATCCCGAAAGTGAGTCAGTATCCGTTGTCGCAAGGTTCACTTGATTTTCGAATGGCGTGTGCGCATTGGTGCAAGCACCGTCTGAATGCGAGCATCGATCCTGCTACGCAAGTCATTTCAAGCAACGGCAGCAAAGAAGCGATTTTTCATATTCCGCACGTGTTGCTCAACAGTGGCAGTGCTCGGCGGATGGTGGCTTTTCCCGATCCCGGTTTTCCAGTTTACCGCAATTCAACTTTGCTCTCGGGCGGTGTTCCGTATCAGTACACCCTCGACCCTGCGAAGAATTACGTCTTCGATCCGCTGAGTATTCCGAAAGATGTTCTTCCGCAGATTGCCGCTGTTTGGATCTCGTATCCGCACAATCCAACAGGAGCGCTTCTGCCGCGCTCCGACGCGCAGCGCATTTACAAATGGGCTGTCGAGAACGACATCGTGCTGCTCTCTGATGAATGTTATGTCGACATGTATTTTCCGAATACGGAGAAGCCGGTTTCGCTGCTCGAGGTTGCGGCTGAAAATGCATATCGCAACCTGTTGGCGTTTTTCAGTTTGAGCAAGCGTTCCGGCATGACCGGCTACCGTTCGGGGTTTGTTGCCGGCGATGCGCGTTTGATTGCCGCATTCGCCAAGTACCGGCCCAACGTCGGTGTCGGAACACCTGAGTTTGT
>JBEDKY010000410.1:0-5168 GCA_041171905.1 Pseudomonadota bacterium | reverse complement strand
CTCAACTTGGAGGCAAGTACAACGTCCCGCCGCAGCAGTCTTGAGCTACGAACTCAGGCTACGAGCCCAGTGGCTGGTTTTGAGGTGTCGATCGCTGGCTGGTTTTGGGTGTCGATCAGAGTGACCTTCAAATTGCAAAAACCAATCCTGCAGCACTAGGCGGTTATATCCAATTTGAGGGAGTGTTTGGCGAAAAGGCTTGCAATGCAACCTTCGACGTAGTCGACGTGCTTGAAGACCAGATAAAGCTGCGGGCCTATTCTGCCAGCCATTGCAGACTAGAACACGGAGTCGTCGATTGGGATGACCCAAAAACTTTTCCCAAAACATCACTTCATTTTTATTTCGATCGCAGCACAAAACGAACTGCAGGTTACGTGAAAAACATTCCGGCAGTTGAGGAATTTTCGGACCGGACTGTACAGCTTGCCCGCGAAGCACAACGTGTGTCTCTGCCGAAAGACGTCTATGCGCTTTTTCTTGGTCCGCTCAGGACTCCTACCCACGTTTACAGTGATGATTTGCAGGGCGATGCCGAAGTACCCTCTTTTTCGTATGGAGCTTTTGCTCCGACGCCCAACATCTATGACCAGCCAAGGGAAAAACCTCCGAACCCTGAGTTTAATATTTGCAACAACCCGAAAATGCCGAATTTCAATTCAGACCAAATAATTTCTTTCAACGAGTCCTGCTGGAGCGTGCTTGATGTCGGGCAGTTTGATCTTGAAATCCGAAAAAAGGACATGTCAGCAATCGATTTTGATTTTATTGCCGAGCAGTTGAGCGTAAAAAAGAAGATCAAGGATAATCTTCTGAAAAAGAATCCCAAACTGGCATCCCTGTCCATGGAACAACATCGTTACTTCGCACAGATGCGTTCTGAGTTGCGAATGAAAAACTACGCACAACTTGCGTACCTTTTGAATTTCAACCATTGCGCACCAGTTCTTGCAGGCTCGCCGGAATCTGTTCGCATTTGTAAATATCAGCACCAATTGATCGAACTTGTCGGAAAGTATCTTTCGGAAACCGAAGTTGACGGCAGCCGCATGAACATCTTCGATAGGCTGGCGCGGGAAAAAGACTTTGAGAAAGTTGGAATAAGTTTTGCAAATCTGCGATCTGGTCAGCGCTTTGCAAACGACCCCTCCGCCACAACTTTTGATTCAGTTTCACAAAAATCTATTCGATATTCACGCGATCTGCGGGCTGATTCCGATTTCCTCATCTTGTCGGGAATGCGCAAAATGTTTGAACGCATTCGCGGCACATTGAAAGATACGAACAAAGATAATCTCTCATCTGAATTTTATATCAGTACGAACATTCAGCTTGATAATAATCTGCAGAAGACAGAGCCCTCATTTGCTCACTTTCAATTGACACAAATCAGTAGGACACCGGGTAGCCTCATGATAGCCCCGAATATATCAGCTACCGATGAGTCACTCTTTGGCATCACCAAGGAGGGAATACTCCGCTTCGCTGTGCGCAGGGGAGAGGAAAAAGTGAAGTTTTCGAAGACCGACAGCGGATCGCTTGTGACCATCTCCAACTTGGTTCCGTTGATGGTTCTCAACACGGTCGATGATGGAGAACCGGTTTCAGGCGGTGCGTCGATTTTGGCCCTGCCTGAAGCGCAATCAGAGGACAATTCACCTGCAGATGGGACATCTGGCGCCGGCAATTCTGCGAAGGATTCCGATGCTGGGAAAAAGAACCCGCGGCAGTTCTCCTCAAACTGCAGGTAACTGCACTGCATCAGACTGATTACACACTTGCAGGGCTATCAAATCTCAAAATCCTCAAGGCATTCAACACGACCAAAAGACTTGAAAGCACCATCGCAGCCGCAGCCCACATCGGAGTCAGCCGTCCCATCATCGCGAGAGGAATCAGCAGTACGTTGTAACCAAAGGCCCAAAAAAGATTCTGGCGGATATTGCGGAACGTCAGATAAGACAATCGCAGCGCGCTCAGAACTCCGGAAAGACCAGAATCCTTCAGCGTCAATGCAGCTGTCTGACGTGCGGCATCGGTGCCACTTCCCATTGCGATACCAACATCTGCAGCAGCGAGTGCCGGAGCATCGTTGATGCCATCTCCCAACATGGCGATCACGCGACCGTCAGCTTTCAGCCGGTCTATTAGCTCGGCCTTCATCTGCGGTGTCTGTTCACCATGAAACTCAATACCCAAGTCCGCAGCCAACGCGGCTACCGCATTGGTATGATCGCCGGACGCAAGTATCGATTGCACATTCATTTGTCTGAGACCGCGAATGACTTCAGCTGCATCTGTCCGTGGAGAATCTTTCAAAAGCCATAACACACAGACTTTATCGTCAACCGAACAAACAACCTGTGACGCATCGGCTACAGAAGGCAGTCCCGCCTTATCTTGTTGTGACGGCCGACCGATTCTGATCTGTTTGTTCCCTGTCGGCGAACTCCAGAGTGCTCGAATTCCTTCGCCGGCAATTTCACGGATATCCGTGAGTGCTTGTGGCTGAACTCCGTCGTTTTTTTTCTGCTGCATATACTTCGTCAGCGCGACTGCGGCAGGATGCTGTGAACGCTGTTCGAGATGAAAAACAACATCAGTGAGAACGTCTTTGCTCAACGGTAAAAATTGTTCGTCGACGAGCCATTTTTCTTCTGCGACTGAAAGTTGGCCGGTGGTCAGCGTGCCAGTTTTATCAAATACAATCGTCCGCACGGACTGTAGTGACTCCAGTGCTGCAAGGTCTCGAAAGAGTATTCCTGCCCTCGCCGCTCTGCCGGTTGCGATCATCACGGCAATCGGTGTGGCCAAACCCAACGCGCACGGACAGGCAACAACCAACACCGAGACCGCCGCGTTCATGCTGTCGGCCAACTCGGCGTTGATGATAAAATTCCACAGCAAAAAAGTGATGACGCTCAGAGCAAGAATGACCGGCACAAAAATCGCCGAAGCACGGTCGGCAAGGCGTTGTATCGGCGCCTTTGAAAGCTGCGTTCGCTCAACAAAACTGATGATTTCACCCAGACGCGTTTGCGCACCCACAGCGCCGACACCATAGGTCACCGCGCCGCTGATGTTCAGGGAGCCAGCGACAACCGAATCACCGACATTCTTGGCAACCGGAAGACTTTCCCCCGTGAGCAAAGACTCATCAGTTTCCGTGCGCCCCTCAACAATAACTCCGTCCGCTGCAAATCGTTCTCCCGCGCGGCAAACGAGTCGATCCTCAGCACGCACAAAACGCAAATCCACGCTCTCCAGAACAGTCGAATCTGCACGCGACACTCTGAGAGCAGTGACGGGCTGCAACTGCATCAGCGCACCGAGTGATGAAGTGGCTCGCCAGACCATGCGATGCTCGATGTATTTGCCAACCAAGACGAACGTGACAATGGCCGCGGCAGTCTCAAAATAGACGTATCCAGAACCTCGAATCATCTGCACACACGACCAGATGAATGTGAAGCCCGCACCCAGCGAAACTAGCGTGTCCATGTTGGCCGTTCGTTGCATCAGCAGCTTTGCAGCTTTGATGAAAAATTCCCGTGCCGGACCCAACAGCAGCGCAAACGTCAATGCCGCTTCAAGCGCGAGAACCCACGCAATTGAAGACCACTCGTGGACCATGCCGGCAGCGATAACCGGAACACCCAATACGAGTGCCAGCACAAGACGCCGCCCTGCCGCGAGATGCTCCGCACGGTGACGCTCTTCAAGAGAAAGTCCCCGCGTTATAAGCTCGGCTTTAAATCCGAGCTTGTTAATCAGCTGAGCGACCAGCACTGGTTCCAGAGGAGTGCGGACAGTCGCCGTCTTGTTCGCAAAATTGACGGCAACTTGTTCGATGTCTTGGTTGCTGCCCAAAGTACGCTCAATGCGCGAGGCACACCCGCTGCAGCTCATGCCTTGAATGGAAAACTCTCTGACTTCGGACGTAGCATTGTTCATGACACTTCCCGCAATAGTTCAGCGTTCACGCTGGGTCCCGCAGGTCATAGCACAGGATTCGCGACAAGCTGAGTCGGATGATGATCAATTTGCGTGTGCTTTTCGCTCGGCCGACGAATTCCGGTACGGGACCGAGACTCGTCAAAAATAAGATTTTTCCTGACATTTAATTTAATAGTTACAGATATTTATACATAAATGGTAAAACTTCCTCGAATTTCGCCGATAGCCTCATATGGGTCGAAGGGTCCTGCGCCTTTTGTCCATATGAGGCTAAGCGATGCGGAAACCAGGAAAGAACCAAAAAGGCTTTTCAATCCTCGAAGTCATGGTGGGGCTGACGCTGCTGCTGGCGGTGTTTGGGTTTTCGTTCAAAAATCTGAAAGAACTCCGAAAAGGTTTGCAGCGCACCACAACGACTGGTCCGCACCTTTTCTTTGAAAGCTTTGCAGTATCGCGGTTGAAGCTCTACTTTGCCAAAGTGATGCAGTGGAACACTCACGTGTGTCGTGACGGGTCGGCAGACCCAAATTGCATCTGCTTAAACGCAGCCTATTTTGCATACTCCCCTATCAACTCGACGCTGCTCTCGGGCAATGGCGGCAGCAACATCGGTAACATGACGCTCGGCACGGATATGCGTCTTGCGTTAAGCACTTTCAGAATCCAAGACGTTGCACCCAATGGAGACTCTGCACCCTTTAAAACCCTGCTGGAAGTCAGCAAAGCAAAAGGCGCGGTTGCGAATGAAATTCCATGGGGAACGATGATCCCGTTCCACACGGTGGACGAATGGAACAACGCCAATCCGTTCTCGCGTAATTGGTGCGCAAAACGCAAGCCGGTGGCTGGCAGTGTCGGTGATGAGATGTGCAAACAATTCGATGCGTGTGCTCAGGTTGCAGGCGGACTGGGCGGCGCGAGGCCCACCAACCAGCTGGGAACTCAATCCGGTGCCCGCGACAGTCTCGTTGGGGTCAATAATTTTTCGATGTGTTTCGTCTTTGCAGGCAATCTGTTCAGCCGCTCCGACAACGAAAACATTACCAACCAGTCGCTCGGATTGGCGGCACTCGATCACCCAGCGGTTGTGGGGCTCGTCGTGGCCAAGGCCAAGTTCGTAAACAATGCAAACCAGCAACCTTTGACTTGCGAGACTGCCGCAGTCGAGATGAACAGAAGCCTGAAGGTGAATTTGGAAATCTACACAGCAC
>JBEDKY010000409.1:0-12427 GCA_041171905.1 Pseudomonadota bacterium | reverse complement strand
TACCAATTTCAGCGCGGTGTGCATGAGTCCATTCGTCGACCGTCAGATGAAAAACACGCCAGCATGTGGTCGGGTGGACGGCTGCTCCCCGCTCGGGACGTGGCGCAGGCGATACCTTTGTGCGGTATGCTTCTACAAGTGCCTCACACTCATCACGGGATTCGCCTCTCTGGCCGCGGGCGCTTCGCCAGAGCATTTCAAGATAGTCATCCGGATTGAATCCGGCGCGCAGAAAAAACTCGGCTCCAATGTCGTCGGCTTCTTGCTCAATCCAATTTACGTGCGCGTCTTTCTCTCCATAAACCTCGTCAATGCGGACGTTCATGCGCCGCAAAACCTCGGCAAACTTGTCGTTCAGCACAAATATCTGGCGAGGGTCGGCTTTGGCCAGTGCCAAGCGGACGATGTCGTCCTGAATCTTTCGTCCCTCTGATTGCAATTGCGTGAAGTTTGGATCGCTGCCGAGCAACGGCGGGGTTTCGGCAAATCCTCGGTGCTGCAAGCTCAAATGCGCCAGCTCGTGGCTCAAAACGGCGGCAAGCTGGCCATCGTTTTGTGCAAGCCCAATCAGGCCCGACGAAAAAGCTATGCGCAGCTGCTCGGGAGTGCTGCGCGCATTTGCACCTTGCAGCGCGGCATCAACACCAATGCAAAGATTCGCGGGGGCCAGCTCATCATTGAATGTTTGCGGGTTCGCCTTTGCAATGCGCGTTGCCAGTTGTTGCAGACTCAATGCCGCGGGAGTGCCAGAAAAACTCGATTCACAAACGCGGGACTGACGCCGAGGCAACTCTCCGCGACGGGTCTGACCCCAGACGTGGTGGAGCCGCGATTCAGACACGCCAGCGCCGGAGCAGGCAGTGCTCAGCAGAATGCATGAAAATAAAAGAATATGAGCCAGACGCATAAGATTAAGGCTTCCCAGGGCAGTGCATGGGTGAGCTGTATGACAAGTCAAGCACATTTCAAAGACACCAAACACTTCCAAAAATGAAACGACTGGCCATAATCACCGGACGGAAGATTTGGTATAGGGTGTCAACCAACCGGATCTGCTGATTTTTATCGGGAGCTAAGAAACATGGATTGTTTCAGGGCGTCTGTCAGGGCGCTGCAAATTTTGGAGAAGGCCCGTCTGGATGACGCGATTGACACCCGCTGGGCACTCCTTCATGCGGCTGGGCTCAACGTACTGCGACAGCTCCACCCTAGGCATATCTCGGATGAACTGATTGAGAACAAAATCAATTGGTCTGCAGTGCTTGATCTGTCGGCAAGTGGTCTGCGCAAGCTCCCGCAAATTGCACTGCATGCCGATACATGGGCAGGCGAGGCGGCACGCCAAACCGAAACCTTCAGTAACTTCACAAGCTGGTACGGTTTTTTGGGAACTCCTGAACATCTGTTTCTCGATGAGCAGATCCGCAATGGACTTCTCTTGGTCAGAACTTCCAACAATGCACTGATGTGTTCCTATCAGCTGCATTGTGAATTGATGGAAAGCGAATCCGCAGCCGCATTCAATGCTTCTTTACGCGCCGGCGGTTGCTCGTTCAAACCAATCACCCAGCAATTCTTTTTGGAACTGCTGGGTGAAATGCAAAAACACAACGCTGCGTAAATCAATTTTCCTCGGCGTGGCGTTCCGTCAGCATCTCCCAGCGCTCGGGTGATCGCCAAAGACTAGACAAAAGCAGCTCACGCATATGACCGAATTCACGCGGAAGGTGATCATAGAGTTTATGGAAGAACTCTTCATGGCCGAGCATCTCGGTTTTCCATTCCTCACGATCGATCGTCATGATGTTGTTGAATTGCTTTGCGGTGAAATCGAGCCCGCGCCAGTCGAGGTCTGAGTACTGCGGCATCCAGCCAAGCGGACTTTCAATAGCTGATGTCTTGCCCTGCACTCTTTCGACAACCCATTTCAGAACACGCATGTTCTCGCCAAAGCCCGGCCAAAGAAATTTTCCGTTGTCGTCCTTGCGGAACCAATTGACGCAAAAGATGCGTGGCGGATTGGAAAGACCACGGCCCACCTGCAGCCAGTGGTTGAAATACTCGCCCATGTTGTAGCCGCAGAAAGGCAGCATTGCGAACGGATCGCGGCGCACCTCGCCGACCTTTCCGGCAGCAGCCGCGGTGGTCTCTGAGCCGATTGTGGCTGCCAGATAAACTCCAAAGTTCCAATTGAAGGATTGAACGACGAGCGGGAGTGTCGTCGCACGACGTCCGCCGAAGACAATTGCGCTGATCGGAACGCCCGCGGGGCTCTCCCAGTCTGGGTCGATCACGGGGCACTGGCTGGCCGGCGCTGTGAAACGTGCGTTGGGATGTGCGGCCTTGCGACCACAGTCGGGAGTCCACGCCTGCCCCTGCCAGTCGGTCAGCTGTGGTGGCGGCGTGTCTGTCATGCCCTCCCACCAGACATCTCCTTCGGGCGTAAGCGCAACGTTTGTGAAAATGGTGTTGGCGTGAATTGTCTTCATTGCATTCGGATTGGTTTTCATCGACGTGCCAGGAGCAACACCAAAAAAGCCGGCTTCAGGATTAATCGCATACAAGCGACCATCCTCACCTGGGCGCAGCCACGCGATGTCATCGCCGAGTGTCGTAATCTTCCAGCCCTGCAGCTCTTTCGGCGGAATCAACATCGCGAGGTTTGTCTTGCCGCAGGCACTTGGGAATGCAGCGGTGATGTACGTTTTATCTCCGTTGGGCGCTTCGACCCTCAAAATGAGCATATGCTCGGCGAGCCAGCCTTGATCGCGGCCCATCGCAGAGGCAATGCGCAACGCGAAACACTTTTTACCGAGCAGTGCATTGCCGCCGTAGCCGCTGCCGAAAGACCAAATGGAGCGCTCTTCCGGGTAATGAACGATGTATTTTGTGTCCTTGTTGCAGGGCCAAGCGGCGTCTTTCTGACCCTGCGCCAACGGCGCGCCGACGCTGTGAACACAGCGGACAAACTCACCACCCTGAGCCAAAATCTTCCAAACCGGACGTCCCATGCGGGTCATCGTGCGCATACTAACGGCAACATAGGGTGAGTCAGAAAGCTCAATTCCAACCTTGCTCAGTCGCGAGCCCACCGGTCCCATGCTGAAGGGAATGACGTAGAGAGTGCGTCCCTTCATGCAGCCTTTGAACAAACCAGCGAGGGTTTTTTTCATTTCACTCGGGTCAACCCAGTTATTGGTTGGACCGGCGTCTTGCTTTCTGAGGCTGCAAATGAAAGTGCGGTCTTCAACGCGTGCGACGTCGTTTGGGTCTGACCACGCAAGGTAGCTGTTCGGGCGCAGCTTTTGATTCAGTGGTTTGAGGGTTCCCTGCTGAACCATGCGCGCACAGAGGTTGTCGTACTCTTCGCTACTGCCGTCGCAAAAATGAATGTCAGCAGGTTCACACAAATCCACAACGCTCTGGATCCACGTGCGGATATCCGGATGGCTGACTTCGTTGGGAAATTGAATTGCGTGTTTGTTGGTCATGTTGTTCTCCACTTGCTGCAGCACTTCTTTTCTCGGCAACTCTTCAGATTACCAGCGTCCCGACAATAAAGGTCAGATCTACATCTAACAAGGAGCCCGCAACACACGTGACGTGGACATGATCCTGATCATGTACAAAGAATACTTAGACTTTTAGGTTTCTGTAACTTTTTTAAGCAAAGGCGGAGCGTCCGGACTGCGGCCCATCTGCCCGCACAACGACAAACAAGTCATCTGTACCAAGGCGATCAGCGCAAACACGTCCGACCAGTCGTTTCCTGTCGTGGGCAATTCGATGACCTCAAACAACCCACCCATGCCGCGTTCGGCAAACAACTGCGAGAAGGCAACCGACGGGTTGTTCGCAGCCACTCCGCGGACAACAAGCCTCACAGGAACACCGCGTTCAGCAAGACTGATAAGAAGGCGCTGCTCCAAATCAGTATCACCCGACGCAAAAATGATCGCGCGATCGGATTCCGAAACACAGCCGAGCGGCCCATGAAAAAATTCTGCTGTTGAATAGGCAAACGAAGCCAAGCCTGTTGTTTCCTGCAACTTCAGCGCCGCATCGTGCACCGCGCCGAGCAGATGCCCGCGTCCCAGCATGATCACAGTGCGCGCACCGGTGATGAACTGAGCCAACTGAGTGCTCGCCGGACTGACAATCGTCTTCTCAATACTCGTGGCAATCGCCCCCGCCCGCTCATGCAGCGGCAAGCCAGAAAGTGCCGCCGATGCGGCCATCTGACTCATAAAGCTCTTGGTTGCCGGAACTGCTTTTTCGATGCCGCAATTGAGAAGAAACAATTCGTCGCACACGGTGCCCAGCCTGCAGCTCGCATCGGCAGCCGCCGTCACACCGATCACAACAGCTCCACGCTGTTTGAGCCAGGCACACGCCCTGACAACGTCCGTGCTTTGTCCGGAAGCGGAATAAGCAATCACACCACAATCGGAATAATCGCCTGCAGAGTTGCCATCCTGCGCAACCCACAAGCGAAAATCCAATGGCTGGCGTCCCGATGTGGTTGCCCAAAGATAGGTAAAATAAAGTGCCGCGTTACCCGAACTGCCGCGGCCGACGAGAATGATTTGCCGGCGTGAGAGCAGCAAATCGCGCAATTGTGCGGCCCTGTTTTTCCAAGTCTCTGCCTGTCTGCGCATGATGCGCGGTTGTTCTGAGACCTCACTGAGCATATGCGACTGGGTCATAATTCATCCCGAATGGCAAAAGGTGTTGGGATCAGTTTTTTTGGATCTGCCAAAAGCGTTCCAGTGTATGTCCATGACGTGAATTTTTCAGAAGCATCGGCCGCACGTTGTCGTGATTTCCGAAAATGCTGTCTATCTGAGATTCGTAATGCGATATCCATGCGATCTTTTCATCGACATCACATTCCTGTTCGAAGCGCTGCACGCCGCCAACACCAAGCCGGCGCAATGCTTTCTGCGCATCGTCGGCAATCCCGACGTGTGAGCCCTGATCGACCACATAAGGGAAATCTTCATAGAGAAGAACTTGATCTCGAGCATCGGCAATCGACAAAACCACCTGTGTGCAGAGGATGTGGTCGATGTGATGGCCGATTCCGAGAGGCGACAAAAACAACGTCGGACGATTTGATGCCTGTCCCGCAAGGGTGAGCAGACGGTTGCGCAGTGCTTGCCGGTGCGGCTCATCTTGCGGCTGGGGCATCGTCCAGATGGACTGCATCGTTGGATAAATGGGCAGACCGCGCGCTGCATCGGTCCGGTAGATTGCGTCCAACAAATCCAACTGAACCAGTGGACAACCGAGGGCTGCGAGCGCTGCGACTTCTTCATTTCTGCGCAAAGATGGCAGAGCAATTCCGTGCGGTGGATTTTGCGTGTCGACATCTGCGGGATCGGCCGTACAAACAGTCACCGTCAGGCAGTCCAGCTGTCCGATCAGCTGTTTGAGCAAGCCCCCGCAGCTCAAAATCGCATCGTCCATGTGCGGCGAGACCAAGATGACGCGCTCGAATGTGCTCGGTATCCAAGGCATCGATAAGACAGGACGCAACGAACTCAAGCGACGACTCCTTCACACTGCGGCTTGCCCAGCCAGACTGTCGTTCGGGAGTTATGAGTTTACCCGTGCAGGCACAAAGAGGGCAACAGGCGCCATTTTTATGATTAAAACGCACAAATGCAGGAGATGGAGAAATCTGTCTAAGGAATAAACATTGTCCAAACACTCACACTTGCAGGCCTATCCAAATTGCCATAGCGACGTCATCGGAGAATTTGCCCGCAAATGACGCTTGCGGGCAAAAGTGCTCAATATGGAGGCCAACTCATGCGCAGTTTTTCGGTGAACAAGTCCCGTCCCAAAAAAACTTTGTTTCTCGCGATGGGAGTCTTCGTTTTGAGTGGAATGGCCGCACTCGCAAAGGCAGACTGGAGAGATTCAACATTGCCGCGGATTGAGTCGGAGTTGCGCGAACAATCGCGGCAATTGTCGCTCGTCGACGAACCATGGGCGCGCGCCGTCAGAGGCCGTGTAGACTTCGCCCTGCAAAAACTGCAAAGCGCACGCGCTGTCAGCTCACCCGCAATAGAAAACACACACATCGAACACGCATGCCAAGCGCTCTATGACGAACGCATTCTGCTCATCCGCACAACGATGTCACACGAACTGCTGCTGATTGAAAAACTGATCGAACAGACCTTCGAGCACAGGGAATCCCTCGGCTGCCGCGATTGAATCAGGCGTGCTGCCATTTTCACCTGACCTATTTGAACGGTCCCCAAAAAGCGAAGTAAACCGCCAAAAGTATCAGTGCAAAACTGACAATAAAATTCGCCGACATTGGCTCGCGCAAATAAAACACCGAAAATCCGATGAACGACAGAAGTGTAAAAAACTCAGCAATCACCCTGAGCTGAGCAGCGGGCATGACGGCATGACCAATCCTGTTTGCAGGCACCTGCAGTGCGTATTCCAGAAAAGCGATAAGCCAGCTCCCCAAAATAGCGATCCAGATGGGGAGCTCTTTGAATCGCAGATGCGCATACCATGCGACAGTCATGACACCACTGCTCAGAGCGAGCATCAGAGTTGAAGTCAATGCCGGATTCATGTCGATAATTGAACTCCGCAAAAGGTGTCACAAAACAATCGAAAGCTCGGCGCAGACTCGCTTGATGAGTTGAAAACATCCGCCGTTGTGAAAATATCGAAAGTCACCGCACGGAGGAAGCCGCTTCATGGAATTCAGATACAAGCGCATCGTATTTCTGACAGGAGCGGGAATATCTGCGGAGAGCGGCGTGCGTACATTCAGAGACTCACACGGACTTTGGGAAAATCACAAAGTCGATGAAGTTGCGAGTCCGCTGGGTTTCAAACGTGATCCGGCCCTGGTCTGGAAATTTTACTCGCTACGCCGTCTGCAATCGAGCGAAGTGCAGCCGAACAAAGCACACACGGCACTGGCTGACGTCCTGCACGCGATTGATCAAAGCGGCTCATCGCGGGCAATGCTCATCACACAAAACGTCGACACTCTGCACGAACGTGCCTTCGGTGCCCTTCCCAGCAAAAATTTTCTCGACATCCATGGCACCCTCTCGCGTTCGCGCTGCATCAAATGTGAGAGAGTTTTCTCCGATCGCTGGTCGTATTTTGATGCCGAGGGCAAACCCGTCGAGCGGCATGCCGACAACCTGTGGTCAAATGCCAATCTGCAATGTCTGCTCACCATACCGCGGCGCAATGCGCAGGGGCTCCCACTTTCACCGTGCTGCTCCGATTTGCTCAGGCCAGATATTGTCTGGTTCGGCGAAAAGCCACATGGTGTCGAGAACGCCATCACACACCTAACACAGTGCGATCTTTTTGTTTCAGTAGGAACCAGCGGCAATGTGTATCCGGCCGCCGGTTTTGCGGCTGTAGCGCGCAAGGCGGGAGCCCACACCGTCTGCATCAACCTGGAGTCGCCCGAAAACGCACACACTTTTCACGAACACCTGCGTGGATTAGCCAGTGAAAAGGTTCCGGAATTTCTGAAAAAAATTTAACGGTCGTTGACCATCAGCAGAAAAAAAACAATAACTCAGCCCAACACCATCAATGGGGATTTGCGCAGTGCTGGGATTGTCAAACGTCACGAAAAATCAGGGTGGACGCACACTATATTCAAATGCCAGCTTTCAGGCGCAGGCGGGTGAGCGGATTGGCCTCGTGGGCCCCAATGGCGCGGGCAAAACCACCATTTTTCGCCTCCTCACCGCAGAAGACAGCGCCGACAGCGGCCAGCTGATTCGCCCCAATTCTCTGACACTCGGTTACTTCTCGCAGGACGTCGGCGAAATGCACGGCCGTACGGTGCTTGAAGAAACGATGGCGGGCGTTGAAGACCTTGCTCGGCTGAAAATCTCGATTGCAGAAATGGAAAACCGCCTCGCTGAACCCATGAGCGACGACGAAATGGCCTCCCTTCTTGAGGCGTATGGAGATGCTCAGGCTACGTTCGAAACTCGCGGCGGCTATGATCTCGACGTCCGCGCGCAGGAAATTCTCAGCGGACTGGGATTCACGACAGATGATTTCAACCGCTCGGTCGAGCACTTCAGCGGCGGCTGGAAAATGCGTATCGCGCTCGCGCGGATTCTTCTCCTCAAGCCCGACGCGTTGCTGATGGACGAACCGACCAACCACCTCGACCTAGAGTCGATCATGTGGCTTGAAGAATGGCTGCTCAATTACAAGGGCATCCTCATCATGACCAGCCATGACCGCACCTTCATGAACCGCGTCGTCAACAAGATCGTCGAAATCGCGAACGGCTCGATAACGAGCTATTCCGGAAACTATGACTTCTACGAAAAAGAGCGTGAGATTCGCAAAGAGCAATTGCTGGCATCTTTTAAGCGTCAACAGGAAATGCTCTCCAAGGAAGAAGAATTCATTGCCAAGTTTGCAGCGCGCGCAAGCCACGCCGCACAGGTGCAGAGCCGAGTCAAAAAGCTCGAGAAGATTGACCGCATCGAGATTCCTGCCGAAGAAAAATCGGTCAAATTCCAGTTCAACAAACCACCGCGCAGCGGTGACGACGTGGTCAAGATGGCCGCTCTTGGAAAGGAATGGAAGTCAGGCGACGGGCGCTCCAAACGCGTTTTCTCGGGCGTCACAGGCCTCGTCAAGCGCCTCGATAAAATCGCGTTGGTGGGAATCAACGGCGCAGGAAAAAGCACGCTTTTGAAGATCATCGCCGGACAAACCGACCCAAGCGAAGGCGCCTGTTCATTAGGAGCGAGCCTCGAAGTCGGATATTTTAGCCAGCATGCACTCGACGTGCTCAAGCCGCAGTGGACAATTCTCGAGCAGCTTCAATCCGTGGCACCGAACGCCTCGATCGGAACTCTCAAAACGCTGCTGGGCGCATTTTTGTTTTCAGATGATGATGTCAACAAGAAGATCTCTGTTCTCTCGGGAGGAGAAAAAAGCAGAGTGGTATTGGCCTGCATTTTGATAAGGCCGGTCAACTTCATCATCCTAGACGAACCAACCAACCACCTCGACATTCGCTCAAGGGAAATTCTCACCGACGCATTGAAGGATTTCGAAGGGACAGTGATTGTGGTCAGCCACGACCGTCATTTCCTCTCCCAGATCACCAACCGCGTCTTTCGCATCGACCACGGCGAGATGCAGATTTACGAGGGTGGATTCGCTGAATATCTCAACTCATCCATGCATGACGGTCGCGCGCACTGACTTTCAATAACGCTCTCTGTATTCTTTAAATTTCGCCCACAACTCACCGACTGTCTTGATCGGCTGCCCATAGGGACTGTGCGGAAGCGAGGCCCATTCGTAGCGCACGGCATAGAGAGCGTCAGAAAATGAATTGGGTCCGTCGATGCGCTCCACATCATCGTGGCCGCCGCGCCACTTGATCAACTGGACCGCTGCACGATCCTGACTGCGCGGCGAAAAATCCGGCAGGTTCAATTCACGCCGCACATCACCCCAAGTATCCGACTTGATCTGATACCGGCCTGCAGCATCTGAACAGTATCCGCTGCAGATCAGCCACCGAGGATGTTTCGACATGTCCGAAAACAATTTGGGGTAACTCTCAGTATGAGAATAATTAACGTTGTAACCGCCGCCTTTGCCTTGTCTGTCGGTACCCTCTGCATAGGCGATGACATCAAGAAAAGCATGCATGTTTGCGGAAAACATCAGTTTGATGCTTGTACCAGAAACGTCTCCGGTAAAAACATAACCGTTGTGGAAAGAGCAGTTCGGCAACAAATCAGCCGTCTTGACGTAGTAGTGGTTGCCCGAAAAAGTCGGCTGCCCCTGCAGCAAGACCTTCATTCCGGCGGGAATTTCGCACTTTTCGCTTCCCGCGCTGAGGTCGCTGGAGTTTTCAGTTGTCTTTTTTAGAAAGGTTTTCTGATTGCCAATCACAATGAAGTCTGGACCACTTTCACCAGCAGCCAGAAAATCCGCGCCGTCCATGTCGGCACGGCCACAACCGACCAGCGCAAACATCAGTGCAAAGACCGACAACGATTTTACGAATTTCATAGTATTCCCCTCATAAGCACAAAATTGAACTTCGCAACGTTGGAAGCAATCATTGTGCCAGTCGGAGAACCTGAAATCATGATGTTTTTTTGGAACTTTGCTGTTTAAGCATTTGACAGTGTCTGATATTCAGACGTTTCCCTGAGATTACTTTTCCAGAATCTGCAGCTCTTTCGCGGCGAATTCCGCCTCAGCCCTCACCCGCGCAGAAACAACCGGCTCGCCCGCCAATCCCCAACCGAACATCCGGAACAGCCGCGCAGGACGACCCTGTTCTGCGATGTGACATTCAATGCAACTTCCCTGCAGGGGATGCACCTTCAAGGGGTTGAGGAACTCGTCGCTTGAAAATACTTTCTCGCCTTTTGGACGCTGCGTCTTAAAAACTACAGCATTCAGTTCCGCGTCACTCAGCGACTCGTAATATCCACCATGTGAAAGACGATCGCGCTGCCAAGCACCGGCCGAGTTGATGATACGCGCGAAAGTCCAGCGTTCCAGACCGCCGCCGCCGATGAACAATGATACATCGTTGAATTTTCCATTTTCTTTGACGAGTTTGATCAGCTGCTCGGGAGTTTGGCTGCGCCATGCATTCATAACCTTTTTGAGGTTTGTGATCGTGATGGCAACGTGAAGCGCTGCGTCTGGAAAAACGTATCCACGATCCGTTTTTTCCGCTGGCTGTAAAACGAATCGGACCTCGCTGAACTTACCCTGCTGCGAACAAGTATGAACGTCAGCCGAGCTTTTGTTCTCGCGCTCCAGACGCGTTCTACACGGATCCAGACGCATCGAGGCAACATACCATGCCTCGGCCTTGCAGATGGATGGGCGAAATCCTCTCAGCTGCACCAAGAACGCATCCTGAGCAATCCACTCGGAATCTCTCTTGCGCAAATCTTTTGCAGCACCGCACTCAGGTGATTTTGCGTCTGAAGAGAATATGGCGCGCCAAACGGAAGCAAATTCTCCAGCAGACAAAACCCGCTGCTCACCCACGGCGGGAAGAGCAGCAGTTTGTTGTTTCTGTATTTGCAGTGTCGGGGGAGAAAATAAAACGAGCGTGGAGGCAGCGCTCCACACACTCATCATCCTGCGGTCCTCATCAGCGCTTCGGCTGAGCTTCTAAGACAATCCGTACCTGCAGCTGAGCGGCAACCTCGTCGCAGTTGTTGTATTTTTTGTTGTTGGCAAAAGTGCATTGAACGAGGGTTCTGTCGTTTGCGAGATACCCAGTGGTATCGGAAACTCTCCCATTTTTGACAAGATTTGGATCAACGATGTGCCGGCATTCAGGTAAGCCATCGGGCACAAGCAAATCGAGCTTTATCGGAGTGTCACCCAAGCGGGTCGGCGGAGTGTAGTCACTTCTGAACAACACATCCTCGCGGATCGCAGGCGCGGGAGACAACTTGGCGAGTGGTTGCGGCGGCAGCTGCAACGTGGGATTCAAAACCGGATCGAGTGCTGCAGCGTTGTTTACATGATTTGCATCCGCGTGCAGAACTGGACGTCTGCTGAGGTTGAGCTCCTGCTTTTGAACGCATGCTTTTTGCGCTGGGCCGACACAGTAAATGTTGTTGATGACATCACAAATGAGCGGATCGCTCTGGCGCCCTTGAACGCAGTTTCCCGTGTAGCCAATTTCGTCGGGCTGGGAGCATGTATATTGTTTGCAGTGCCCGATGATTCCTTTGCGGGTGTCCGAAATGTAGGCGCCACGCGTGTCACCCTTCTCACCCATCTTCTTCCAGACGCGGGTGTCCCAAACGTGATACCCCTCGCGGCCACCCACCAAGAATGCATATCCATTGAACTTGGTGTCGTAGTAGTTGCTTTTGAATTCACCGGCGCTGGAAAATCCTTCAACCCTTTGCCGATCGGCAGTCGGCCTGTACAGACGCTGTTGCAGAAAATAGGCGCGATCCTGATCAAATGAACTGCGGACCATACAGGTTAACTGAGCGGGCTTTGCAACCGAGGGGCTCACCTTTGCGGGTGCAACCCCATTGCGGTCCCACTCGCAATACTCTTCTTGATTGAGCCAGCCGCCGGCCACGGGACGGAGCTGGTGATCCGTTGCCTTGCGGCGATTGCCGGCACAGGACCACTGTGCGACCAGCTTTCCATCTGCAGATTTGTTGCCTGCTGAAGAACCCTTGATCACAGGACCGCGATCGCCCTTAAAACCATGCGAACCATCGCGCACCGAAAAGGTAGAAAGTCTGGCAACTGCCATGGCATCCAGAGGATCGCAATTGAAGGTGAAGTTTGTTCGGTCGGGTTTGACGAAATAGAACATGCGGCCTGCCGCACTGCCATTTCCGTGCACAGGCATCAGCAAAACACCAACGTCGATGTC
>JBEDKY010000408.1:0-4183 GCA_041171905.1 Pseudomonadota bacterium | reverse complement strand
ATTGTTGTCAAATGCCTTGTACATGACGCTCAGAGCAATGACTGCGTCTATCAGATAATAGTTCCACGTTATGCGGAAGAAGGTTGCAAAAATAAGAGTGATGCAGTGCCCGATGGTGAAGACGGTGACAAATTTTGCGACTTCTTTGAAAGTGCTCAAAAAGAACAAGACACCAAATAAAAACAGCAGGTGGTCGTAACCGGTGAGCATGTGTTCAGCACCGAGGATCAGATATTGCCCGTAGCCGCCTTCGAGCATTCGCTGTTTTTGTTCATCACTAATTCCATGTGCCAGTGCGGCAGCGGGGAACAAGAGGGGAGTGAAGAACTTAAATGCGGTGAGGCGCGACACCACAGAACTCAAAACTCGAAGCATTCAGTGCACTCCTTGGACTCGAAAATCGATTGGAGTGAATATTCAACAAGCGGAATGTATCAGTCAACTGAATGTTTGCAAGGTGGCTTTCTCGAATGATTCACGAGAAGTCAATTCTTCTTGGTTGCCGCAATTGCCTCTCTCTTTTTAAGCACAGCGTCACGCAATTGGATGAGTTCTTTTTGTTGTTTTTCAATCGCAATCTGCACTTCAGCTGCTCCAATACCTTGCTCCCGAGAATCCGACTTTGCGACAGAACCCAACGCTGAAGAAAGCCCAACAGAGTTGTTGGATTTTTTTACAGGCGCTCCACAGCCCCATGCATTGTCTGCAAGCGATAATGAAAACACAAAGGTCATGAAAACGAGTCCAGTGTTTGTGATTTTTTTCATGGAGCCCCCAATGCGTCAGATTTGCGATATGAACTTTCTTTTTTTCTTTTAGACACGAGTTTATCGTAGCTGAAATTTTGAGTCTCATGACGCCATATTCCGAGGAATTGACATGGTCATTCAACGATTCATGCTTCCCATCATATTTGCCGGATTTTTTGCGTGTAAATCGCGGACCTACAATACTGCGTCTTCCCCGAGCATGGATCAATCCTCAAAAGAAGTCTCAAGGGAGCGACCTCCGCAGTTCCCTGATGGAAAGTCAACTGAGCCATGGGGAGGACGACTCGAGGCCAAGTGGAAGGCTGAGGCGGTTTTCGCCGATGCGCTCGGCGATGCTATGAACATCGCTTGGAGTGAAAAGGATATTGCAGATGTTCTTGTCGCTGTGCCGACGAAGTTTTCGTATGGCAACTTCAATCCTTACGGCGATGGTCAGGTGAATACCGCTATGGAGTTCAACTCCGCATGGACGCACAAGCGTCCTCAGGTTGTCGCCGCCCTCAAACATTATTCAAACAACCGTCCTTCACGGGTCGTTGTCCGTTTTGATCGCGCATTGGTTCAGAGTCAGAGCGAAATCGAGCTCAGGTTCAGGAACAGTCCAACGGTACCATCGGTCGATCTCAGGGTGAAGGCCTCCAAGACTTCCGACGGCGACTTGGTTGCTGAATTTGATGCGCCCGGCGACTGGAATATGGCAGGAAAAGGCCAAGAAGATCGGATGATTCATTCAGCTTCATCGGGCAGCGCGTTGGTCCGTCCAGCGGGTCAATTCAATGATTGGTTTCCGTTGACTTTCAAACATCCCGTATCGACCACCGAACGGCTGACAAGGTCAGTCAATCCGCAGCTTCGCGTTTTCTCCGCTGCAGCGGGTGTTCCTTTTCCGGAGAATCTTGCCGACCCCATGGGGCTCAAACCAGTCGGAGATCAAGAAAATTCTTTTTCCAAGGCTTTGAGTCTTGAAATCGATAAGAAGTGGCCTAAAAGTTTCAACAATGCCCATTATGCTTCGTGCAATGTGCATGGTAACTTTGCGTCCCGCTGGGATGCAGCCAATGCCAAGAATTCGTTCCCAACGGCGGTGGGTCGCAATTGGACTTGGCTCACCAACCCTGAAAATTCTTTGAATCAGCCAGCTCAAGGGCCTTTCAAAATTCTCTACACATGTTTCGAGCCACGCCGGGTCAACAAGCCGCCAACCGTCGATTCCGCATGTGTGGGCCAGCCGACTGAAGGAACCGAGGCACAACATGGTGTTCCATCCGGCGCCGGCTGGCATCTCATTGGTGATCCCGCAGAAACCTTGTTCAACAGTGTCGAGCGAGTTCCACTGATGATGGCAGCGGGATTCGCCGCGCCCCACGAGCGGATTTCATTGAATCCTCCGACGGGCGGCATTGCCTATGGTCTGAAAGATGTCGCTGTGGCGCGCTGGCTTCACCCTGATGAGGCTTTTCTAACCGCACGTTCAAAGGATCCCACAAGACCCAACTTCCATTGGTTTTTATTTCATGCGGACGAGCACGTTTGCACGCTCGAGTGGGTGCATCCCTGTGTTCCCGACGAAGCAAGCGAGCCAAGTTTTGGCGGGACCTCTTGCAAGTGAATTGGGCGCATGATGAATGATGTTTTGAAGGGAACCGATCTTTCAATCACCATCAATGGCGTCACGCTGATTCATCAGAATCGGCCTTCTCTGTGGCTTCCTGAACACTGTCATGAACAACATGAAGTCTTGATTCCGCTGATTGGTGAATTCGAAGTTTCTGTCGAAGAGCAGAATTTCTCGGTCAAGCCAAATCAGATGTTCTGGCTGCCGTTGGGCACGAAACATACATTTTCAGACGTATCGACCGACTCCAGCGAGCGACTGATCATTCTCATCGAATCTGAGCTCTGGAGAAAGTGTAAGGGAGCTGATCGCAAAGCAACGATCTTTCCAAGTCATCAGTTGATCAAGGAATTGGCTTTCTACCTGCTGGTGCAAGGAAGAGAAACGTCATCGGATGCCATTGTCGGCGCGTTGCTTGCGACCTTGTCAGATGTGCTTGCGTTTCATACGGAAATAAGTCCCCCCGCAGCAGCAAAACTTTTCAATCAACATGTTCAAACTGCAATGCGGATTCTCGAGAAGGAATTCATGGATGAAATCACCATCGAGAATCTTGCTTCACGGGTTGGAATCGCACCGCGCACATTATCGAGACTCTTTTCTGAGCATGTCGGTCTTTCGCCCAAGCAGGTTCTGATCCGGCACAGAGTCGAGGAGGCCTGCAGATTACTGCGTGGGTCTCAGCTGACAATCACAGACGTTGCATTTGAGTCTGGCTTTGGATCGCTGTCGAGATTCATTGAATCATTCCGTGCACAGGTCGGACTCCTTCCTTCCGACTACCGTGCACGGAATCAAAGTTGATTCTCGATTTCTCAGCGTTTCTCGGCCAGCTGTCCTGCAAGGCCATAGATGCCATATTGCAGCATGTAGGACAGTTTGTAGTCTGGGAACTTCTCCGAGATTATTTTCGTCAACTCCGAATAAGCTTTTTGCGGATCAGTTTTCAGAAGAGTGCCGATTCGAGCGACAAAAACAGCAGTCAGAGCTTCCGCCTCCGAGAGATAGCGTATTTGCTCAGGCAGAACCACGTTCGCAGCTCCGCTCAGTCCGCGGCCGCCGACAATAAGCGGATTCTTTGCAGAGAAATCGGAATTGAGTTTAGAGATAATTTCTCGCCACGATGTCAATGTGGGAAATGCCTTTCCTGCTTGAATTCCGCCCTCGAGCCAAGCGTGGGCCTTGTGATGAACCAAGTCTCCCACAACAAGAGCGTTAAGAGCGGGAATGTATCCGGTGGTCTGATTGGTCGAAACACCAGCACTGTGAAGCTCTTGGAGTTCGATCTTCAGGTTGCTGGAGCCCGTGAGAGTCAATCGATCTTTGAAGACGACATCGGCATCAACGGGTTGCGGGTAATTCTGCTCGGTAAACATTTTTGCGATGTTCACAAAGAAATTCTTCTTGTATGAATGTACGTCTGAAATTGCTCCGGCGGTCGCCTCCGACATGACAATCTTTGCGCCTGCCTTCCTGAAAACCGAAGTGCCGTTGAATTTGTCGGGGTTCGGATGGGTGACAATCAGGTGAGTGACAGGATTTTTTGTTTTTTGGCTCAGAAAATCGAGTGCACTCTGTGCCTGTTGCTCGGTAAACTGGGCATCAAAAGCAAACACCTCACGACCGGAGTCGACAAAAACAGTCTTTGTGTTGAAGCCTTCCGCTCCACTTTCAAATTCGTAGATGACGGGTTGGAGCTGAGCTCCTTGCGGGCCCGCTGCAAGTCCGCGCTCAAGTGATGCACAGCCGGCGGATGAAGCAAGTGAAACTAAAAGGCCTGCTTTCTTTGAAATCTTCA
>JBEDKY010000407.1:0-6100 GCA_041171905.1 Pseudomonadota bacterium | reverse complement strand
TCTGTGAGCAGCTTTCGTGCGTCATCTTTGCTTCGGTTCTTGGCTTCACCTCCTGCGCGCTGTGCATCCTTATGCGCTACGAGAATTGAAAGCACACGCACCTGCGCAGGCCTGATAAATTCCGACTTGCTCTGCTCGAAGGCCTCTTTGAGTTTTGTTTCGTTGGCGGCATCTGCGGCATAAGCTTTTGAATCCGCGTCAAGCTTCTCCTTCAGCTTTGCAGGATTCGGCTGGACCGATGCAAACTCAAGATTGAATTCCGTGCTGTCGCGAACTGATTTTTCAGTGAGAATCTTCTTCGGTGTGACCTCTGGAAGATAGATGAGCGCGCTCATCTTTTCGAGCATCATTGAATCGCGGCCTTGCTTGTGGAAATCGAGTTCACTCATGTACCCGCTCTTGAGGAACTTCTTGTACATCGAGATGTCGAATTGCTTTGTTTTCTCGTTTTGAAACTCGGGCCGTCTGCGGATCCACTGGGCGACCTCGAGGTCGGCTGGGGTCCAGCCAAGGCGGGTTGCCTCTTCCAGCATCACCTTTTCCTGTATGAGCTGGTTGAGTGCCGACTGTATATTTGCCTCGCGCCGCCCCTCTTCATTTCCGGTTTGTCGGTTGAGGTTTTCCACCGATCGTTGCAATTCAAGCATCGTCACCGACTGACTGCCGACCTGTGCGGCGAGATTTGTATCCAGTCCGCCTTTGTTAGGCGAGATTCCGGTGATGGCGAATGCAAGAACAGCAAGCGCAATCACGACACCCACGATCATGGATTTAGCGCTGGGAGACAAAAGAATTTTGCTTGATAAACGCATGCCTGCCTCTTGGTGGGCTGTCGGATGACTGCAGCCACTACAACCGTGTAGTGGCCAGTGGGAATGGCGGACCTCACCGAATCCTCACTCCAATCTTTTAGCACGCGAGCTTTCTTTTTCAACCAAGTGGCTATAAATTGAACACGTTATTGCACACGGCTTACTTGTAAGGATGTCACCATGCTTGTCTTTCGCAGATATGGCTTTGCGTTGCTTGTTTTGAGTGCATTCATCTTTCCGTTCGCATTCTATTCTTCGGATGTTTCGACGCGCCGCGACCTCTCCTTTATAGAAAAGGTCGTATACACGATCAGCCGTCCGGTTGAGCTCGCGTTCAACCTGGTGACCCACCAGTCAAGCGGATTGGTAAACTCATACATCGACCTGCGCGGCGCACGCGAGGAGGCGCGCCAGCTGAAGGAAGAAAATTCGCGGCTGTCGGTACAGATGCAAATGCTCAAAGAGGTCGAAAAAGAGAATGAGCGCTTGCAAAAGCTGCTCAATTTCGTGCGGCAGGTAAATCTGAAATTTGTATCCGGACAGGTGCGCAGCGCCGACCCGAGCTTTCTTTATCAAAGCATCCGCCTCAATCGCGGCGAAAACGACGGTGTCCTGCCCGGCATGGCGGTTGTGGCTGCGGAAGGTGCAGTTGGTGTGGTTATGCGCACTCTCAAGTCGTACTCAGACGTCCTTCTGCTCAACGATCCGAACTCCAACCTGGATGTGATTGTGGCGCGCAACCGCCGCAGGGGCATGCTTGAGGGCAGCTCATCGCAAGGAATGTTATTCAAATACGCGGACCGCGGCAGCAGGGTTATTGTTGGCGACGAAATTCTTACGAGTGGTCTTACCGGACCGTTCCCGCGCGGTATCGTTGTTGGCAAGGTGAGCCGCATCCGCGTTGAGCCTGATGGCGTGAGCCAATCGATTGAAGTGGAGCCGGCGGTTAATTTCGCTGAAGTTGCTGAAGCCCTCATTCTTCTGCGCAGCAGCCGCGAGGTTGAGGTTATCCGCAAGTTGGGCGGGGGTGACTGGATGAAGCGTCTGGTTGAATCGGTGCCCGGGCGCTCCGGAGGTTGATGATGATCCGCATGCGTGCGTGGCAGGTGCATGCCACTCTCATGTTCTTCTTGGGCATTGCGGTTGTCTACCTGCAGGCCTATGGCCTGGCGCGTGCGCGCACGCCCTGGCTGCATATAGATTTGGCGACCGTTTTTGTCGTCTATGTCTCAATCGAGCATCTTCTGCTTGGTGCATTGGTGCGGATTTTTTGCGTGGCCGCATTGATGCACATGTTTTCCGGTGCGCCTGACGGCTTTTATCTCATGTACTATTTGCTCGCACTGGTCGTGGCCAACTTGTTCTCGCGCGTCATCGCATTGCACAAGTTGAGCAGCCAGATTCTGGTGTTTTTGGTTATTTTCATTCTTAAATTTGTTTTGATTTATGGAAGCCTTGTCAAGGCGCAGCGGGTTTCCGGCATACTGCCTTTTGTTCTGTCGGTGGCGCCGAGTCTTGTCGTGACAACGCTGTTGTCCGTTCCGCTGTTCAGTCTGCTCGCACGCATCGACGGTTTGTTTGATGCCAGCGCACGCCGTGATCACCGTCAGGAACTCGTAGAGAACTAAAGGGAGTTTGCCGCTTGGCTGACAATCGGTTTAAGTCAGAAGTAGTCATCGATCCTCGCCGCATTTATGTTGCGATTGTCGTCTTTATCGTCCTGCTACTCTCGCTGAGCGGGCGTCTGTGGTATCTGCAGATTCTCAAAGGCAAAGACTTTTCCATCGCATCAGAACGTAATCGTGTTCGCGAAGTGACGCGACCTGCACCACGCGGCCTGATCTTTGACCGCAACGGTAGCCTGATGCTTTCGAACCGTCCGTTTTTCGATTTGGTCGTGATTCCGCAATATCTGCAAAATCGTGAGCAGACACTCAAAATCGTTTCTGAGTTGTTCAGCATTCCACTTGAACAGATTGAAAAGCGTCTGAGCGAGTCGGCTGGAGTGCCCCACTTTGTTCCTGTCAGAATAAAACGAAACCTGACTCTGCATGAAGTAGCTATGATGGAGTCGAACAAGTTTTTTCTGCCCGGTGTTGACGTCGACACAGCGCCGCGCCGCGATTATCAGCGCAGTGACTCGGCGCATTTGTTCGGCTATCTCGGCGAGGTCACCAACCGTGAGCTCGACACGCTGAATGCGACGTCACGAGACTACCAATACCGCGTGGGTTCAACCGTCGGTAAATTGGGAGTTGAAAAGAAATACGAGAGCAGCCTGCGCGGCCTTGAGGGTAAAGATTACCTTCAAGTAGACGCGTACGGGCGCCTGCAGACCGCCAGTGCGATGGATTTCGGATTGAGTCAGCGCAAAACTGCCCAGCGCGGCCACGATATGTATCTGACCATTGATGACGACATTCAGCGCGCGGCTGTTGAGGCATTCCGCAACAAAAATGGTGCTGTCGTCGCGATGAACGCTCAGAATGGCGAGATACTCGCCTATGTGAGCCATCCCAATTTCAGTTTGTCCATGTATCAGGATGGATTGACCGGTGAAGACTGGCAGCTGCTACAGACCAACCCATTTAAACCTCTGCTCGACAAAGTCACCGGCGGTGCCTATCCGCCCGGCTCTGTTTTTAAACTGATCACTGCTCTTGCCGCCCTCGAAGAAGGTGTTGCATCGCCGCAGCGTACTTATTCCTGCAATGGCGTTTTCTCGCTTGGTAACGGCAAATGGCGCTGCTGGAAAAAGACAGGTCACGGAGTGGTCAATCTGCGAAAATCAATCGAGCAAAGCTGTGACGTTTATTTCTATCAGGTAGGCAACCTGCTCAACGTCGATCGCATTGCAAAATGGGCGCGTGCGTTTGGCTTGGGAGAAAAAACTGGACTCGACCTGAATATGGAAGTCACCGGAATCGTCCCGTCGACGGAATGGAAACTTCAAACGAAGGGCGCTCCGTGGCAGAGCGGTGACACAATCAACGTCTCCATCGGACAGGGTTACAATCTGATGACCCCTCTGCAAATTGTGACAATGATGGCCGCGTTTGGAAACGGCGGAAAGGTGTTTCGTCCTTACCTGCTGAAGAAGATCGTCGACCAACAAGGCAAAACAATGTTGGAAGAGAAGCCTTTGCTGCGCAAAAGAGCCGCCTTCAAGCAAGAGAACATGGCCGTGGTGCAGGCAGGGTTGGAAGATGTTGTCATGAGCCCGACCGGAACGGGTAAAAAATCGGCTGTGGCCGGATTCCGCATTGCCGGCAAAACAGGTACCGCGCAGACAGCCGCATTGAAGCGTACGAAGGATCAGGACGAAGTTCATTTTCAGCAGCGTGACCATGCGTGGTTTGCTGCGTACGCGCCGGTAGAGAATCCGGAAATTGCTGTGGTCGCACTCAGCGAGTTTGACGGCGGAGGTGGTGGTTCGCAGGCCGCGCCTATCGTTCAGCAGGTGCTGGAGGCATATCTGCGCAAGGCGCATCCCGAAAAATTCGTGTCGAGCAAACTTTCGCAAAAAGTTGTTGAACGCAAAACGCCGCTTCAAAATCAGCGGGGCGCCGGATCCGACTCCGGAGGCGCTGTTCCGGCAGCCGAAGACGGTGAAGAAGCGAGCGAAGACAACGACGCAGATCAAGACTGAAGGAGAACTGCAGGGTGCTTCTATTTTGGCAGCTGTTAAAGGAGAGATTCCGCGGCACACCATGGTCTTTGCTGATCACCGTGTACCTGCTGGTCGCACTCGGCTTGTTCAACATGTTCAGCGCTTCCGGCGCGGATGCCTCGCCGGGACGTTTCAACGATCAGCTCCAGTGGGCGGTGATCGGCACTTTTGCCATGATTTTCTGGGGAATCATTCTTGATCTGCGCTCGATCGAGCGTCTGACACTGCTCAGTTACATCGTTGTGTGTGCGCTGCTGCTGGCTGTGGATATTTCCGGACAAATCGCGAAAGGCTCGCAGCGCTGGTTGATGATTGGTCCCATCCGTGTGCAGCCCAGTGAACTCGCAAAGTTTGTGATAATTCTGATCGTTGCGCGCAGTTTTGGTTTTGTGCGCGGGGTGCATGAGTTTACCCTTCTCACACTGTGGCGGCAGATCATTGTCGTGTTGATTCCCTTTGTGTTGGTTCTTGTCCAGCCCGACCTCGGAACTTCCGGCTTGGTGCTCCTGATTGCCTGTTTCCAGATCGCATTTGTGCGCATCAACTGGACCAGCATCGCGATTGTCGCCTTCACCAGCTTGAGTGCTTCGATCATCGCATGGAACTTTGTTCTATATGATTATCAAAAACTGCGTGTGTTGAACTTCCTCAATCCGATGCGCGACCCGAAGGGCGCCGGTTATCACTCTATTCAGAGTATGATTGCTGTCGGTAGCGGTGGGCTTTGGGGGCGCGGATTTCAGCAGGGCACCCAAAGCCAGCTGAGCTTTTTGCCCGAGCGCCACACAGACTTTGCATTTTCGGTGTGGGCTGAAGAGCAGGGGTTCATCGGATGCGCCGTTGTTTTTGGCTTGTACTTGCTCATGTTGTTGCAGATTTTCCAGATAGCAGAGAAGGCACGCGACTCTTTTTCTGCCTTGGTTGCCCTTGGTGTCGCTGGTTTTTTTCTTTTTCATTTTTTCATCAACGTTGCGATGGTGCTGGGCATGTTTCCGGTCGTGGGAGTTCCGTTGTCACTCGTGAGTTATGGCGGCAGCCATATGCTGACAGTCATGAGTTGTATCGGACTGCTGATTGCCGTTGAACGCCGCCGTGCTCTGTCGTCGACTTAATTTTGGGGCATTCCAGAGATATGAGTGAGAATAATCAAAACGCATCCACACTTTCACGGTCGCGTATCTTTGCAATCGGCACCGCGGCGACGCTCATCATGTGCGGGTTGGTCGTAATGTGTGTACCCAAAAAGCCCGACGTCATTGCCGATGCTGCGCGGCCGCAGTCGGTCGCGGCGGAGGAGACTCCCGCTGCCAGCGCATCTTCGGCGGAAACGCAACAACCACAAGCGAGTGCGGCAATGGTATCAGCCACTGCCTCGGCCGGCGAAAAGCTCTATGCCAAGTTCTGTGCCGGATGCCATGGCGACGACGGTCGCGCGCAGACCACAATGGCGCGCATGATGACGAACAAGCCGACCAATCTTGCTGATGGTCCTTGGAAGGGTGCACGCGAAGCTGCCGCGATTGTTGAGATCGTCAAGAATGGTAAGGGTTCCATGCCAGCCTACAGCAAGGAAATTTCTAACGAGGCTGACCTTCAAAGCCTTGCTGAGTACGTCATG
>JBEDKY010000406.1:0-6976 GCA_041171905.1 Pseudomonadota bacterium | reverse complement strand
ACCTTGCTTCGTCGTGGCGGGTCGCAGCATTTCATTCAAACATTATTTGTGAGCATTCGGACTTCAATCCGGACGACCTGAAGAAGGGAGACGGTCTCGCCGTCAGAGCCGAATCCTTCACTGCGCCGCTGGCCATTGCGACGGCAGATTGTCTTGCCGTGGCCGTGACGCTGGAGTGCGATGGTCATATCATTCTGGCGTCCTGTTTTCACGCAGGCTGGCGGGGATACACGTCAGGCATTCAGCAGTCCGCGCTGCGCTGGATGTTGCAACAGCCCGAGGCAAAAAAACTCTCAGACTGGAAAAGACACCTGCACTTCACAATTGGTCCGGCGATTGCCGGAAAGTCCTACCCCTGTGGTTCTGATGTCAGAGATGCGCTTGAAGAGCACCTCAAGACCAGATTACGCGCAGAAGACGGTTGGAGTGATCTTCATGAGCGGGCCTTTACCGGCTCGCTGAACAGGCGGGGTGAACTGCAGACGCCGGATGAAAAAATATATCCGGACCTTCAGGCGCTGATGGCGATTGAGCTTTCTGCGATTGGCATCCCCCTCGAACAGCTCAGTATTCTTCGGGAAAACACCTTCACAAGCAGATGGTGGCCCAGCCATCGGAGGGCAATGGCCGAGGGGCGCTCGTCAGCGGGGCGGTTGGTCACGCACCTCTGTCCACCGGCTTGCCCGTGAGTCCCAAACCGTGTTAGCACCCCGTGAATATTGAAAGTCTGTCGATCGCCGGACTCAAAGGAAAACTGCATGTCGGATATCCCAAATTCAGCATATCGCTACGCTCTTGTCTTTTACATCATCTTTTTTGCGTTCATCTGGTACCTGTTCCATGCGTCCGGTCTGTTTATCGCGCAGCACTACATGCCGCAGAGCGCGTCCGGATTCAGTGTTGCAAACCCCAACTTTGCCAAATGGAATTACCTGAGTGCGACCGTTCTCTCGGTCGTGGCTTTCGTCTTTTTATTCGCAAGCCGCAAGTTGAAGGATTACGTCGTCGATGTGGGCGATGAACTCACCCGCGTGTCGTGGGCCGAACTGAAGGAGACCCAGCGCGCAACTCTGATCGTCATAGTTCTGGTCGCAGTTTCGTCGGTGTTCATGTTCCTGTCCGACCTCGTTTTCGTTAAGTTTATACAGTTCATCATGAGTCAAGCTGCCTGAGGGGTCCGTTTAAAATGTCAGAAGAAATCCAGAACGCTGCCGATAACAGCCCAACAGTTCGCAATGAGCGCCTGCGTTGGTATGCCATCACAACCCAGTCGGGCATGGAAAAAAAGGCTAAAACAGCTCTTGAAGAGCGTATCAAAAAACTGAATTTGTCCGACTATTTCGGACAAATCATCATCCCCTCGCAAACGGTTGAAAAAATCGACGAGAAGGGCAAAAAGAAACGCATCGAGCAAAAGTTGATGCCGGGCTATATCTTCATTCAGATGGACCTCAGCGAAAAATCCGCTTACCACTGCGTCAAGGACACCCCGAAAATTTCAAACTTCATCGGCGCCGCTCCCAACCGCGAGCCACCCGCACTGTCGGATGAAGAAGTCGACCGCGTGATCAACCGTACGGCATACATGGCCAAGGAGATCGCTGCACGTCCGAAGATGAGCTTCGAAAAAGGCGAGCGAGTTCGCGTGATCGACGGACCGTTCACCAACTTTGTTGGTGATGTTGATGAAGTGAAGGCCGACAAGATGAAACTCCGCCTGTTGATCTCGGTTTTTGGACGCCCAACGCCTGTCGAAATCGAATTCAACAAAGTTGAGAAAGTCAAAGAAGGCGAGTGATGGACAAAATCAGCAGCAGGCCGTTGAGCTATGGCAGTTATCTTCGTGTACCTGAACTGCTGAAACTTCAGTCACCGAAAAGTGCAGAACATGGGAGAGAAGCTCACGACGAGCTTCTCTTTATTATTGTTCACCAAGCCCACGAACTTTGGTTCAAGCAAATTCTCCATGAATTAAAATCTGTCTGCAGAATTTTCTCAGACGATGTGGTTGACGAGAAGATGATGGGATCGGCTGTTGCGCGTCTCACACGCATCACCGAAATTCAAAAAGTCCTCATCGATCATCTGCGCATTCTTGAAACCATGACACCGCTCGACTTTCTCGAATTCCGAGATCTTGTGTCACCGGCATCGGGTTTTCAGAGTGTTCAATTCAGAATTCTGGAATCGGTTCTGGGCGTAAAGCGTGAGCACCCCCTGCTTGCAAATCGCGAGTCTCCCTTCGCCAAAACACTCAGCCCCGAAGAAATCAGCGAAATGGATCAGGCTGAAAATTCACCGTCCCTTTTTGCGCTGGTTGAGAGATGGCTCGAAAGGACTCCGTTCGTTGAAACCAACGATGGCTTTACTTTTTGGCAGGCCTATCAGACTGCCCTGCAAAGCCACCTGACGCGAGATCGGCAGTACATCAGCCAACACCCTCTCCTCGGAGACGATGAAAAAAGCAGACAACTCGGCGAAGTGGGAAAGACAGAAAACTACTTCAAGGCACTCTTCGAAGAGAAAATGCACTCAGAGCTTGTCAATCAGGGGGTGCGCAGACTTTCATTGAAGGCAACCCACGCTGCACTCTTCATTCAACTTTACAGGGAAGAACCCATACTTCACTTACCCTTTAGAATGCTGACTCTTTTGGTTGATATTGATGAATTGCTCCAGCAGTGGCGGGCCCAACACGCGATTATGGTGCATCGGATGATTGGCATTCGGGTTGGAACGGGCGGCTCGCTGGGCTATGCTTACCTACGTTCGACTCTCGACAAAACAAAAGTCTTCGCAGATCTCTTTAATCTGTCGACCTTTTTATTGCCGCGGTCATCACTGCCGATTTTGCCCGAATCGCTACGCAACCGGCTCGGGTTTGTTTCGCAATAGCCAACTGCGAGGCCCGTGAATATGCTGAAGACCCACACAGAGTCCCAAAAACGGCTCCTACTTGCGATTGCTTTTTTATTTTCGTTTGCGGGAACTTCAAGCTGCGTCAAGGGCACGCCGCAAACTCAAGACAGCATGACCGAATCCGAATTTGTTCAACTGCACGCAAACTGCGGCGGCAAACGAGTCTTTCTTTTTTCAAACGTTGCACCCACCATCGCAGGTCGCAAAGAGAAAGACTGGGGCTGCTGGTATACGGCAAGCTCGGATAAAGTCTTTGCCACTCCGAGCGATTCCGAACTGCGTACACTTTTTTCAAATGCCCGACCCGTTGTGCGCAACTACGTAAATCTCAACACACTGACGAAACGCGTTGCGGACATCGATTCACAACGCTCTACAGTCATGTGGTTGGGAGTCGCGGTCGCCATGGTCGGCTGCGGCGTTGCTGCCGGCGGGACTTTCGGAATCGCACTCGCGGGCTGCGCTCTTTTGGGTGCCGCGCCGGCGAGCTACGACGTTTTGGGCGGAGATCCGTCTATGGGCGCGGGCGAGGCATGGAGAAAACTCTCCGAAATGACGCCTGCAGAAGTGACAAAAATGGAATGCAACGCGACCAAAACAATTGCGGAACAAGCTCGTCACATCGATATGGGCGGGTTGCTCCGCTCTGAGGGGTCATCGAAAGTCCCCTGCCCGAGCGCCAAAACACTCTTAAGTAAATACGATAAAATCCGCGGCTTGCAGTTGGGTGCGCATGAGGTGAAGAACCGCCCGCTCGGCACTGGTGACAAAACCAAGAAATAAACTGGGTCGACAATATTCAACCAACCAAGTGCTTATGGTAAAATGTTCGCACCATGATTAAGAGATTGCGACTCTACCCACCGCACAAAATCGATATTTGCTATTCCAATTTGCTTTCTGCACTACTGCCACACAACCAGTCTGCAAATTCGCAATTCCAAAATTCACCTCACTGCGGAGACGAGACTGGTGACGTCTATTATTCTGTTCGCAGCGCTTGGGATGCATTTTTAACTGCCAAGTCATTTCCTGAAGGATCGGAAGTCATACTCTCGGCAATCAACATTCCGCACATGGCAGAAATCGTCAAACTGCATGGATTGCGGCCCGTTTTCGCGGACATCGACCGTGAAACACTCTTGCCCACGCTCTCTGAAATTAAATCTAAGCAAACAAAGCGGACGGTCGCTGTCTTATGCGCACACCTGTTTGGCAACTGGAGTTCACTTGCCGAACTTTCATCGTGGTGTCAGGCACAGGGACTGATTTTAATTGAAGACTGCGCTCAGTGCTTTATGGGAAAGGATTTTGCCGGAACCAGCGGCGCCGACCTCACTCTGTTTAGTTTCGGGACAATCAAACGCTCCACAGCCTTGGGAGGCGGAGTTGCATTTGTACGATCTTTAGAATTACGCCAAAAAATGCTGGCAGTTCAGAACGGATATCCGCAGGCAAACGCCTCCCGTTACAGAAAAAAAGCACTCAAAATAGCTTTGCTCAAATTCCTCTGCCAGCCGTTCATGTACGCCTATCTTGTCGGTCTCATTAAACTGCTTGGCGGCAACCCGGAGCGCGTCCTGCGCGATTCAGTGCGAGGTTTCAAAGAAGCATCCTTGTTGCCCGCACTGCGTTTTAGTCCGCATCCAAAGCTGAGCGCAGCAGTTTTCAGAAGCTGGAATAAGTCACGCCAGCAAGAGTGGCTCAATCGGGGCGAGAATATCTTTAGAACTGATCATCAGCATTACAAACTGCGCACTCAGATTGCTGGTCAAGGAGCGCAATTGCAGACTCACTGGCTTATCCCTCTGGTCTGTGACCAGCCCGATGATCTTCGCAGCATGCTGCGCAAGGCTCAACTTGATGCCACCCAAGGAATCACGAGCCTGAGCTCGCTTGCTGGCAGGGAAACCAACACTGCCGCATCACTGTTGGAGCGAATTGTCTATTATCCGGTAACGCACTGAGCCAAGAAGTCTGAATTTGAAGACTTCTTGGCTCAGAAAAATCTAAATAACATGCAAAAAAAACCTCCCCTAAGGGAGGTCTCTTTTTGTGCGCGGACACAAGGCCCACGCTGCAGTCCAGAGGATTAGCCCTGAACTGTCGACACTGTACCAGCGCCGACCGTACGGCCGCCTTCGCGAATCGCGAAGCGCAGACCTGGTTCCATTGCGACTGGAGTGATCAGCTCGACGCTGATTTCAACGTTGTCGCCTGGCATCACCATTTCAACGTTTGCAGGAAGCTCAACAACACCAGTCACGTCCGTTGTACGGAAGTAGAACTGAGGACGGTAGCCCTTGAAGAAAGGCTTGTGACGGCCGCCTTCGTCTTTGTTGAGAATATACACTTGCGCCTTGAACTTGCTGAAAGGCTTGATCGAGCCTGTCTTAGCAAGAACTTGTCCGCGCTCAACATCTTCACGCTTCGTACCACGGAGCAGAACGCCCACGTTGTCGCCAGCCTGACCTTGGTCGAGGATCTTACGGAACATTTCGACGCCTGTACAAGTTGTCTTGCTCGTAGGACGGATGCCGACGATTTCGATTTCGTCGCCAGTTCTAACGATACCTTGCTCAACACGGCCCGTCACAACAGTACCACGGCCCGAGATCGAGAACACGTCTTCGATAGGCATCAAGAACGGCTTGTCCAAAGGACGTTGCGGTTCTGCGATGTATGTATCGACTGCGTCCATGAGTTCGAAGATGCACTTGCTAGCTGCGTCATCGCGAGCGCCTGTGCCTTTTTCAAGTGCGCCAAGAGCAGAACCGCGGATGATTGGAGTGTCGTCGCCAGGGAACTTGTACTTGCTCAGCAAGTCGCGGACTTCCATTTCGACGAGGTCGATGAGTTCTGGGTCAGCGATGTCGCACTTGTTCAGGAAGACAACGATGAACGGAACGCCCACCTGACGAGCCAACAAAATGTGCTCGCGAGTTTGGGGCATTGGGCCGTCAGTTGCAGCGACGACAAGGATCGCGCCGTCCATCTGAGCCGCACCGGTAATCATGTTCTTGACGTAGTCCGCGTGCCCGGGACAGTCCACGTGAGCGTAGTGACGGTTCCCTGTTTCGTACTCGATGTGGGACGCGTTGATTGTAATACCGCGTGCCTTCTCTTCAGGCGCTTTGTCGATTTCATCGAACTTTGTAGCGGTCTTGTTGAAAGCTTTCGCCAACACAGAAGAGATCGCTGCCGTCAGCGTCGTCTTACCGTGGTCAACGTGACCAATTGTACCGATGTTCATATGAGGCTTGGATCGCTCAAATTTTTCCTTTGCCACCGCGGCTTCCTCCAGACAATAAAACGATTTATAACCGCCCCGAATGTCTTAAGGGCGGGCACGGTGGGCCAGTGATACAAAACCTGTTTTTAAATTGCAACCGGCCCCCCCAAGCTTTTTGACCGGATTAATCCTCATCTGAGTCGGGACCAGAACTGTCGACTCGGCGCCTGACGAGCATCTCACGGAGGGCCTTCTGCCGCTGCAGAGTATAAGAGTCGTCTCCGGACAACTCACTGAGCTGCCTCAACCGCTCTGGATTATAGAAAGAATCAAAAGAAACAGCCGGTTGCTCAACGAACTCAGGAGTCACAGGAAAGGTCGCCTCAAGCGGGATGCTCCTGACGACCTTCCACCAACTCGCGACAAATACCGCAATCAAGGTCGTCAGCATGGCACTATAAGAGAGCTGAAAGATGCCGAAGACGCCGGGAATGATGATAAACAAAAGGCCTGCCACAAAAACCTGAATTCCTGAGTACGTCCACGCATTCAGCAGATCTGTGCGCCACGTTCTGAGGTTGATGGGAAGAAGGAGGAATGCCAGCTGCGCGGACACCGAAATAGTGACCGGCAGATAGATATGAATGATCTGGTCCCATTCGAATTTCATGGGTTGCACCCCCGCCCTCTGTCCCGTAACGTCATCGGCCCAAGCAGGCCGCGTTTTGCGCTCCGAGTTCGCCGCTGCGCCAACGTGCCGTCACTGAGCTGCAAGGAGTTCCCAGTATGAAGCTTTACATGATCCCAGAATGTCCTTTCGTACAC
>JBEDKY010000405.1:0-5447 GCA_041171905.1 Pseudomonadota bacterium | reverse complement strand
TGCCTGAGTCTCGGTCGACAAAAGCATGCCTTCCGACATTCCAAACTTCATTTTCCGCGGAGTCAGGTTGGCTGCGATGAGAACCTTTCGGTTGACGAGTTCCTCGGGAGTAATCCACTCGCGAATTCCTGAAAAAATCTGCCGCAGACCAAGCTCGCCCAATGACACCTTCAAGCGCAGTAGTTTGGTGGAGCCTTCTACTAGTTCTGCGTTGATCACCGTGCCGACTCTGATTTGAACCTTTGCAAAATCATCTATCGAAATGGTTGCGGACGCTGGTTGCGTCTGTCCCGCGAATGAGTTCGCTGCGGCGTCCGCAGTGGAATTGGCACCTACATTTTTCTTATCGCTTTTTGCGGTTGATTGCGGATTGGCTGTTGCGGTGTTTGCAGCAGGCGTCTCCATGCGCTGGAAAAGTCTCGGCACGTCACCCAGCTTGAACCCCGACTTGATGGATGTGAAGTCCTGAGCGTGCTTCAAAGCGTTCCGCATGTCGGAAGAGTCTTCTCCAATGGCCTTGAGCAGTTCTTGCATGCGTTCCGGGAAAAAAGCGGCAGACAGGTATCCGACGCTGCGAATGACCGCTGTACTGTGCGCAAGGACGTTTGCGAGACGCGTGCGGGAGGTATCATCGGATTGTTTGCCGAGTTCCCAAGGTTTTTGTTGCGCGATGTACTTGTCGGTCTGCGCGATCAATTCCCAGATTTGGTTGAGCGCATCGGCGAGACGGTATTCATCGAAAGCTTGCATCACGCTCTGCGGGAGACGCGCAGCCATTTCAGAAATTTTCTTTTCCTCGTCCACCTGGTGATTGATGTGGATGGAGGGAATGACACCGTCGAAATATTTTTCAACCATCACAAGTGTACGCGATGCGAGATTCCCGATTCCGTTGGCAAGGTCGGCGTTGAAGCGCTCGATCATGTTCTTGCTCGTAAGGTCGACATCCTCACCCGGATTGGCGAGTCGAAATGCGGTGTTGATGAACGCATCCCGACCCAGCTCGCGGAGGTCTGCAGGCGAAATCACATTTCCCAAGCTCTTGGACATTTTGTGGCCGCCAGAAAGCAGCCAGCCCGTGACACACAGGCGAGGTACGGGAAGATCCAGAGAGAGCAACATTGCAGGCCAAAAGAGTCCATGGAATTTCAGGATATCACGTCCGATCACGTGAGTTGCCGACTTCCAAAGTTGGCTTGTGCGCGCAGCCTCAACTCCGCCGACTCCGGTGACGTAGTTGGGCAGAGCATCAAACCAGACGTATGCGACGTGATTGGTGTCGAAGGGCAATTCGATACCCCACGCCGTGCGGGATTTGGGGCGCGAAATACTGAGATCGCCTTCGAATGTTTCGCACAGTCCCAGAAGCTCATTGATGTATCTGCGTTGCGAAACAATTTTTCCGCTGCGGACGAGCTCAATGATTTGCGGCAGGTATTTTTGCACGCGGAAGTAATAATTTCCTTCTTTGCGCAACTCGGTGGGGCGCTTGTGGACAAGACAGTTGTGTGACTCGTCCATTTCCTTGGTTGTCAGAAAAGCCTCGCAGTCGACGCAATAGCGGCCTTCGTGCTCTCCGAAGTAAATATCGCCTTTTTCATGACAGCGGCGGAGGATGTCGCGCACGTTCTCTTTGTGCTCGGCACTCGTCGTGCGCATGAAGATGTCGTAGCTGAGCGAGAACTGTGCGAAGATTTCTTTCCATTTGACAGCAAACTCATCCACGAGAACCTGTGCCGGCTTGTTGAGTGATTTTGCCTTTTCTTCGATTTTCTCACCGTGCTCGTCCATACCTGTCAGTGTGCGCGTGTTGCAGCCGCGATGCTGGTAGTGGAGGCTGAGAATGTTCATCAGTGAAGTGGAATAGATATGACCTGCGTGAGGTTCTCCGGATGCGTAGTAGATCGGAGTCGTGAAAAAGCGTGCATCGGTGTTCATGACAGACCTCAAAGGGACTTTTGATTGAGCAATGCCCAGAAGTCCACAGAAGAAGAAAGTAGTTTCTTGACGGCAATGTAGTCGGTTGAATCAGAGGGAATGTCCAGATACTTTTGTGCGGCAGGAAATGCGCCGGCATCGCGGCTCAAAGCAATTCCTGAGCGCTCGAGGGCCTTGTTATCCAGCAGCTGTCTGACTTTTTGCGAATAAACACCGAGCAGCTGGAGAGTCTCGCCACGCAAGCTCCAATCAGGCAGGGCAATCATCACCTTTTCAAGTGACTGACCGATGAGCAGTGTGGTTGCCAACTGAACAGCAGGTGTCACATCGTTGCGATCAAAATCGCCGTTGAGCCACTCTTCTGACAACTGCATTGCAGATTGCAATACGCGGATTCCGCAGCGAGCATCAATTTCCCGCGCGACAACACAGGCAAAAGGTCTGTCGTTGGTCACTGAAGGGTGGTCGTACTGAAGTTGAGACCAACTCAGTCGCTCGGCTTCGAGCACTCCATCGCGTGACTCTCTGATTCGCCATGCAGTGTCGGTCTCGGGGCGTGTCGGTCGAAGTCCGCTGTAAACTGCGTTGTCGACGTAAATCCAATCAGTGCCTGCGGCGAGTGACTCGGGAGTTGCGAAGAGCGAGTTTTCCGTTTGCGTGGTCGCCTGCTGGCAGGCATAGAGGCCAGTTTTCTGCGCAGGAAAGGCAGCCGCGCGCAGGTTCTGTCCGGAAGGAACTGAAATTTCTTCTTTTGCGACGCTGAGTGTTGCAAGGCTGAGTCGATAGGACGTCAACATGTCGTCTTCGGATTCTAGGATGTGAATCACATCCTGGCGTTCCGAGGGCAGCACTGCGACTACCGAATTGAAGCGTGTGCGTTGGAAGCTTTTGTGACGTGCATTCAGACATATAAGTTTCGACGACATTGCTTTCTGGTAGAAGCGTTCGTCACGTGAACTGCGCCACAGAAGGCAGTGACCCGACTTTTCATCGCCAAGAAGTTCGAGTGATTGCGAAGCTTGCCGTCCCATGGCGACGCATGCAGGCGGTGCCGCAGGCGGATTCACAGCTGCTGCAGCAGCGGCGGCAACAGAACCAATTTTACGCGGGAGTTGTTTGGGAAGCGCGGTTTCTGCCGACAATATTTTAATCGGAGTTCCGCAGCGAAAATGTGCTGCCGGCTCGGCAAGGTTTGGGTAACTTTTTTTGCCGGATGATTTGTTGAGGCATCTGAGGCCTCCGTGTTCGATGATTGAGCCAGCGGCTTCAAATTGCTGTGCCCATGATGTGGAGAAGATTTCCGGTGCCCACGGCGCCTGCGTGCCCAGTCCCTTGAGGCCCTGCAACACAGTCAGGGGCGGAGTAAATTCACGCGCCCTTGGCAGTGTTTCCCTGCTGTATAATTCCAGCCATTCTGCCGTGTCTGTGCCTGAGAGGATGGGCGGCACGCGGGGATTCACTTCTCCAACGAGAAATCCCTTGCTGCCGAAATTCTCAAAAAAGAGCTGCTCAGGGACATTGTGAACACGACGAAATGGAAACAGACTGCCAAGCTTGCGCGGCATGGACTGCTCCAGGAGATTTGTCAGATCGCGCTTTGCAAAATTGAGCTTGTGGCCATGATTTTCAAACAATCCCTTGAGCGCTTGAACTGTGTCTGCTGACTCGTTTTGGTTGTCGGGCCGTGCCCAGCGGAGCTGCGGTGTGAGTTCTGGTCGCGGAAGTGGTTCCTGCTTCTGCTCGGGCTTTGACTTGGAAGCCGCGGCGTAAACGGAGCCGCACAACGTGGCACAGAGTGCAGCTGCAGCTACACTCCACACGCAAACGGACAATCTTCGGATTGAATTTTTATCAGGACGCATGATGGCGGCCCACCGGACTGTTCAGTCCTTGTACTTTTTGGAAACGCGTTCGATGTTTTCAGACAGGCCCGGGATATTTTCCATGTTGTGGATTCCAACAACTCCCGCCGCGATCTCACGAAGAGCAGTCACGGCTTCTTTGTTTTTGCACTCAACCAGCGGGTCGCTGCCCTTCTGGAGCTGACGCATACGGCGCGCGGCCAGCATGACCACAGCGAACCGGTTGGGAATTCTGTCGAGACAGTCTTGAATGGAAATACGTGCCATGTCTCAGATACCTCATAAAAATCGCGCTTGGCCAAGCCTTCTATCCAAGGGCCCAGTCCGCGTCAACCCGGCGCAGTTAAAAAGCATGTTTTGTCATTTCAGCGAGGTTGACGGTCACGCCGTGCAACACGGCTGCCTCCAAGGCTACACTAAAAGTGACGAAATGGGAGTGAGTCCATGTTTAATTTCAAATGGTTGACGATTGCGTCTGTGTGCAGCGGCCGATCGGCGCGTGGGCGCTTCACGGGCGCGCTGCTGCTGCTGCTCGCTGGAGTCGGGCCCTGCGCCTCTGCCTTTCCGGCCGAGAAGGGGGAGCCCCTCACGATTGCCTTTGATGCGCGCCCCCGCTCGGTCGACCCCCGCTACGTCTCTACCGATGCCAACAGCCAGTATCTGGAGCCCCTGCTCTTTCTCCCCCTGTTCGGCTTTACCGAGGAAAGTGTTCCGCAAGGAATCGTCGCTGAGAGCTTCGCTTACACTGATGCCAAGACCCTGCTTGTCCGCATTCGCGAAGGCATTCGCTTTGCTTCCGGCCGACATTTGTCGGCTGATGATGTGGTAGCCACCTATAACTTCGTTCTCTCGGCTCAGCCCGCAGGCTCCCTTCCACCGAGCCCCCGGCGCGGCACATTTGCTCGGGTCGCCTCGGTGAGCAAGGTCGGCGAACGAGACGTCAAGTTCGAATTGAGCGAGCCGGATGCATCACTCATCTCTAATCTTGTCATTGGTATTCTGCCTAAAGAGGCGCTCGTCCGGTCCCCTGATGAGGTCTTCGCCCGCCAGGGGTTTGAGTCGGGCCCTTTTATGCTCGATCGGATGACTGATTCCGAATGGCGGCTCGTGCGCAACGAAAAATTCAGCGGGGCTCCGTTCGGCGGTGCATTCCCCAGCGCACGCGAAATCGTCTTCAAGATTCTTTCCGACAACAACACTCGATTTGCCGCCTTGTTGAAGGGAGACGTCGACCTCGTTCAGAACAGCCTCGACACAGACAAGGTTGCTGAGTTGATGAAGGGGCGTTCAGGTGACTTCAACGTGCAGCTCAAGACGTCGGATTCAACTGCATTTCTCGCTTTTAATTTCAAGCATAAGTTATTTTCCGACGTGCGCGTGCGCAGAGCCATTGCACTTGCCATCAACCGAGAGGAAATTTTGAAATTCACACTCCAGGGGATGGGTAAAATTTCTAACTCGATGTTTCCGGCAGGACACGCTTTTCATTTTGATAATCCCAAGCCGCTCAATCACAATCTGCGAGAGGCTGAACTTTTGCTCGATGCGGCAGGTTTGACCGATCCCGACGGCGCACGAACAGGGCAATTCCGCGCTGAATTTTCAATCAAGGTGCCGCTCAACAGGGAGCGTATTGCGGTCGCAAAA
>JBEDKY010000404.1:0-5281 GCA_041171905.1 Pseudomonadota bacterium | reverse complement strand
TCAGAGCAATGCTCATCTCGGTAATGACCCTGACGTCTCCCGCAGCCTCTTTGACCGCGACGATATTGGCCGCTTCCTTTGCGATTGCAACAAGTGTCTTGGGCTGAAGTGTGCAGCCGGTGCGGCCGGGGACGTTGTAGACGCACACGGGAGTCTGCGGAACCGAGCGGGCGATTGCCAAGAAGTGTTCCTGCAGCCCGCGTTGTGTTGGTTTGTTGTAGTAGGGGGTAACTACCATCACGCCTGCAGCCTTCTGGCCATGAGCCGTGTACGCGGCGAAGTGCTGTGTTGCCTCGATTGTTTCTGCGGTTGAGTTGCTTCCAGTTCCAACAAAAATGCGGAAATCGTCGGACTGGAATTCGAGCGCCGTGGCAAGCAGCTGTTCCTTTTCTGATTTGGAGAGGGTCGGACTTTCACCCGTGGTGCCGCAAACAACAACTCCGTGGATGCCAGCCTCCTTCTGAATCTGCAGCAGTTTTCTGCATGCGGCGAAATCAATGGAGAAGTCACTGGAGAACGGGGTTGCCAAGGCTGTGAGAACGCCTGTAAATGGTTTGATGGTCATATAAGTACCCTCGGATGCCGTAAAAATGAGTCCTCTGCTCTTTAGTGCAAATTCGTTGAAAATGCATCCCCGATTTGCCGGGGATGGACTCAAGTCATTCCGGCAGCTCGTGTTGCCGGCTCTTGTTGCTGATGGGGGCCTGCGATTTGGCCTCGACGACGAGCTCAAGGATGTCCTGTTGGAGGTCCGCAGTACAGAAAGAGGAGCGTATCCGGCGCACCTGACCACATCATGCGTTCTTTTGGACCAAAATCTGCAGCGGGTCCTTTTACTTTTCCACAGAAAAATCGGCGAGTGGGTCTATCCCGGCGGACATGCGGACGGCGACTGGCACCTTTTGCGATCGGCGCTGCGTGAATGCTTTGAAGAAACTCTTGTACCTGAAGTCGAAGTATTGCCACCCCGCGCGCTGTGCGAATCAGCAGACGCAGCTCTTTGCCCGCATTTTTTTCAACGTTTTGAGATTAAAGCTGCAGCCGGCACACCTGCACATATTCACTACGACTCGGTTTTTGTTTTTCGTGCGGCCTGTGACTGGGACGCAGTGCATGATCCTGCCGAAGCCGAGGGGGTCCGATGGCTGGAGCTTGCTGAGCTGGCTGGTCATGTCGCCCGTGGTCTCGGAATTGTCGATGGAATCGACTCTCTGACGGCGCAGATTTGCGTTCGTGCTATGCAAAGCGCCCTCGGAAGGGGAGCTTCCGAGGGCGCTTGAATCTTGTTGTGAGGTTGACCTGCCCGACTGCGTGGTTTAGCTTTTCGAGCAAGGGCCTGTAGCTAAATGGTTACGGCAGCGTGCTCATAACACGACGATTTGGGGGTTCAAGTCCCTCCAGGCCCACCACACAAAAGACAAACAGCGCCGTTGCTCACTTGGCAGCAGGCGCTGTTTCCTTTTGGCTTTGTGCGGTGTCGTTCTTGCGCACAACTCCGGCGAAAGACTGGGTCAGAACGTCAATCAGCACGGATGGGTTGTTGGGAGTTACGATGCGACGGCCGTTGGCGATGTAGGTTGGCGTCTTGTCGCTGCCGGCAGCTTTGAGATTGCTGACCACAGTTTTCAATTCATCCAAACCGTCTTCGTTTGTCATGCACTTCTCAAATGATTTTGCGTCGAGTCCGGCTTCGCCAGCAATCTTGATTGCCTGTTTGCGCACTTCATCTGCTGTCGCGTTTCTTTGCAAGAGGTAATAAGGTGTGTTGTAAGCGCGCTCTGAATACTTCCAGAAAGCATCGTTGCTTTGCCGCTTGGCGCAGTAAGCACCGGCGGCCAGGTGTGCGATTGGAGCGTTGACGTCTTCGGTCGTGATGACCTGAGTATAGCGAATCGAGTCGCGGTGCTTGTCGAGGAAATTCTCCAAGTCGCTCTTGAAGTAGCGGCATGAAGCACAGAAAAAGTCGCCGATCGCCACAAGCGTCTCTTTTGCGTTCGCATCACCACGTGTCGGCATCTTGTTGAAATCCATTGCAACGCGCGGTCCGCAAGGGCTTGGCAGAAGAAGCTGATAGGCTTTTTGGTCGCGCAGCTGAGCCATGGTCTTGCGAATGCCATCTTGATTACGCTGAGTCTCCAGATGAACGCGCAGGTTCTTCTGGATGGAATCGAAAGTCATGTTTGGCGGGAAGCTCTTTTTGTTTGTTTCGTAGAACTTCTTGACGTCCTCTTCAGTGACCTTTTTATCGGCGAGAAGTTCGGCGAGCTGCGGCACTTTAGCCGGATTCACCATGCCGCCCTTTTCCTTGGCGAGCGCGAGACGAGTCGCATACGCCTCAAGGAGTTCACGCGCACGCAGATAATTCTGGGAAGTGAGTTCGTACAGTTCCGCACGAACATCTTCCGGAAGCTGAGCTCCTGCAACAGCCTGATTGCCTACCGCAACGACCGGGCCTTCCATGCTGGCGTTGAGGTTCGCATCGCACTCGTTTGGTGCCTCTGCGGTTGTCTTGCCAAGTCCGCCGGCCCATGGGCCGCGTGCCACACCGTAACCGATCAAACATCCGACGACGACACCACCGATACCCAACAATGCATTCTTATTCATCTGTACACCTCACTTTGTCCGAGACTGTTACGACGTTAGTCTATTCCATTTTTGCAGCAGAGTGGTGGAGAAGTGTTAATAAGAGCGATTATTCGAGTCAAAATATCGTCATGATAAAAAAAAACGGAGACCTTGAGGGTCCCCGTCGTTGAATCAGATTGTCCGTTCACTCAATCGAGATCCGAGTAGCTTTCCTTGCCACCGTGACCGATATACTCGATGGAGTCGAACTCCGGAGAGTCTGAACCCAAGCCGTCGAAAATAGTGAAGGCAGGGTTGCGTTTCACGCGGCCAGGCTCGACTTTCACATTGCTCGATGCAGCACGCTTCTTGAGCTTCTCGACAAGAGTTGTGCGGTTCATCGACAACAGCTGAGCAGCGCGGTTCTTGTTGTGGTTCGTACGGCGCAGAGCTTCCGCAATCAGGCGGTTCTCGAACTCTTCGACAACGCGGTAGAAGTCGATTCCACTGCCGAGGTCGATGTCCTTCTTGATGAACTGCTCTATTTCGGTTCCCTCTTCAAACTGCGACTGTATGTTCGAACCGTATCCGTTCGTGCCCGAGTACATTGGATTGTACGCAGACGGGTTGCGGTTTTGAGGGCCGTAACTCATCGTCGGGGTTACAGGGATATTTTGCTGAGGCTGCGTGCGGTAGTGAGCCTGCTGTGCCTGCTGCATCATTCCGTTGTTCGGATTGCGGTGCTGGCCCATCTGCATGCCGCCGCCGTTTCCGCCGTTTCCTTGCTGAGACTTCTGCGGTGCCTGCATCTGCATGCGCTCGAAGAAGGTGTCGATGTTGTCGGTCACCAGATTGCGCAGGCGCGGGGGCAGGTCATTGACCTCGATGCTTCCTGCATTCTTCAGCACGACGATACGCTCGATCAGATTCTCGAGTTCACGCAGGTTGTGCGGCCATGTGTGCTGGAGCAGTGCGCTCATCGCATCCGGTGCCACACCGAAGATTGACTTCGCCTTGCTTTGGTTAAACTTCTGAACGTAGTGTTCAACCAGGGGCGCAATGTCTTCGCGTCTCTCGCGCAGCGGTGGAATGTAAACAGCGCAGCCTGCCAGACGGTAGTAAAGGTCTTCGCGGAAATTTCTTTCGCGCACAGCAAGGTCGATGTTGACACTGGTCGAGCAGATGATTCGCACGTTGGCAGACTTGCTGCCCTGCGAGCCGACCGGTGTGTACGTTCCGTCTGACAGCACGCGCATGAGCGCCATCTGTAAGCGGGCTGACAGCTTGGATACTTCCTCGAGGAAGATAGTTCCACCGTCAGCAATCGCGAAACGCCCTTCGCGCGCCTGATTAGCGCCCGGGAAGGCGCCCTTCTCATGGCCGAAGAGTTCTGCCTCGAGGAGATCGTCCGCGATTGTACCGCATTTCACCGGCACAAACGGCCCGGAAGCGCGCGCGGATTTCTCATGAATGGCACGTGCCACCATCTCTTTTCCGGTTCCGGCTTCGCCGGTAATAAGCACCGGAGCTTCTGCCTCGGCCACCTTCATAATAAGATGTTGCACATGGCGAATGACAGTGCTTGAGCCTAATAGTGCGGACACCACGCTCACGAGAATCTCCTCATCCCCGCTCCCTGCGGACTTAAAGGTTCCTGATCCACGAATGCCCTCGACTCTTCCTTGAATCGGGGAACACTCTTCAGAAATTTTCTATTGTTTGGATTGCTTCGTGAGTATGACAGGTGGCTGGCCGGATGACAAGCGTGCGTTGGGGGAGGGTGAGTGGAATTTTCGTTTTAGAAAAAAACCACTTCACCTTTTGATAAATCCTGCTCTTCATTGTTTTGCGAACTAACCGGTGGTGAAACCCGTGTTGACGCGGGGTTGTCGGTACCCTTCAGGGCAGATTGTGCCGCCGTCAGACTTGTGACGCCCGTCGCGGGAGATGCACTCTGCGGGGCGTTCCTCAGGGTCGTCGGAGTCACATCGAGTCGTCCATTGCGTGTCATCAACTCTTCAACATTCGTTCTAATTCGTTCGAGCGGCTGCATCGCGTGCTCAATCTGCTGCTTTGTGATGTCTTGAAACTGCAGACTCAGTACGATTTGGTCGATGCTCTTGGCGACGCTTTCGGAGCTGGTGACGGCATTTGAGATGAGTTTGGTGAAGACCTCTGTGCTCTCTTCCGCGGTTTGTACCAATTCTGATACAGCCGAGTCGACGTTTGCCTTCTTCTCGCTGTTCTTGCGGATGTTTTCGAGAAGGTTTTTACTCATGTCGCGGATGCTGCTGTTCACCTTGCCGACAATCTTAATGATGCTGTTGGATGCGACGCTCGTGCGGTCGGAGAGTTTTCTTACTTCCTCTGCTACGACTGAGAATCCGCGGCCGTGCTCTCCCGCTCTCGCAGCCTCGATGGCGGCGTTGAGTGCGAGCAGATTGGTCTGGTCTGAGATGTATTGAATCTCATCGCTGATCTTGTTGATCTCGGCCGTGCTGACGAGGATTTGATCGATTGAGCGAGAAGATGCTCCATTGAGCTGAGAGTTCTCTTCGAGCATTGAAATCATTTCACGTAGAAGTCCGAGACTCTTGCGAATGACGTCGCTTAAACTCGTCCCTGCCGCTGCGGTGCGGCCGCCGGTGAATTGCGATGAAATCTGGTGCGACTCGACCAGGTGTTCCTGAGCCTTGTCGTAGATGTATCTGAC
>JBEDKY010000403.1:0-11687 GCA_041171905.1 Pseudomonadota bacterium | reverse complement strand
GGTCCAGATGGCCGACGAGCTCGGTTACGGAGTTGCTTGGGTCGCTGAAAGTCATTTGTCGTGCGAAGTGCAAAAACACAACGCGGGTGCCGTGAACAGAGGACGGTGGGAGTTCGGCGTTTATTTTTAATGTGCGTTTGGGAAGCTGTGCCCAGGAGATGCGTTTTCTTTTGCGCGGTTTTTGTTTTTTGCCTGAAGAACCTGCCACTGGTGGATCTGAATCCTGACCATCGGCACTTTGTTCGACATCAATCTGTGGAATCGGTTTGTCTGGCATATACCTCCGGTGCGGTGAGCGACTTGCCAGAACTCCATAATAGCTTGTGGTGTGGAATTTCGGTGCAGGAATTAAAGCAACGAGTCGTTCCAAAAATTCACTGGGGGTAAATAGAAGTGATTCCGTTCCATCCGACCAGCGAGTAATTCCCTTTGAACGTCCGTAGCCCTGTAGCAAACATATGGCGAATGTTTGCTATACAAGCAAAAGAAGACTTCTTATTGAGTTTTTGCCGATCCTCTTCTAAAATTGCATTAGAAGGGGATGCGCGTGCTGTACGAGTCCAAAGTCAGAAATATTCTGTCTCAAATAGTCGCCTTGGCTCATCCAAGACGCGTGGTGTTGTTTGGTTCACTAGCGCGAGGCCAGAGCAATGTTAACGACATCGACCTTCTTGTTATTGTTGCTGACGGCGTTAATGTTCGCGAAATCTCCGCATGCCTTCAGCGCGGAGTTCGTCGGGGTGGAATCGCGCTGGATCTTCTTGTGGCCACAGAGTCGGTTGTGGCGGAGTGCGCGTGCGATCCATCCTCTGTTGTCTTCTATGCTTTGAAAGAGGGAAAGGAACTCCATGTCGCCTAGAATCAGAGAAATTGCGGAGGAGTGGCTTAGGCGAGCGCATAGCAACTTAGCTCGCTGTCATCTACCCAAAACGGATGAGGTCTATTTTGAAGATCTCTGTTTTGACGCGCAGCAGGCGGCAGAGAAAGCAATTAAAGCCATTTTTGTTCTACACGGAAAGCGCTTTCCGTTAACCCACGATCTTGGTGAGTTGTTAGAAAATCTGGAGTCCTTTGTTTCTGAGATTCCCTTGGAGGTTCGAGAGTCGGTAGAGTTGAACGACTACGCCGTCGTTACTCGATATCCGAACTGGGGAAGGGGCGTTACCGACGAGGAGTTTGCGAGAGCGCTTAAGCTCGCTCGCGCTGTCGTAGACTTTGTCGACGAACATTTTAGGCTGCAGTTCACATAGTCTCGCAAATGACAAAATGTCATCTGTGTATTCTCATGTATTTGGCGACGCATTTTTCGTCCCACTCAAATGAATGCTGCCGATAGAAACGCATATCGTGGCACTCACGCAGCTTGGTGACGTTGCTATCTACAATAATCACATTGAATCCCTCATTCGTCAGTTCGTGATGGGCAGAGGAAATTGGATGTTCTGTGATACAACCGACGGCGCACACGCCAGTGCCACCATTTACATTTGGTGCCGTAGAGCAGACGCTCCGAGGGCGCCGCTTTGTAGGCCTCTGGGAAAACGGAAGCGACATTGAAAAAAATTGCTTGGGACAATTATGCGAACAGTTTATTGGACAGTCGCTTGTTGCAAAAGGATCCCGCGAAACTCGATCCTATCCTCACTACTGGCTGAGAGAGAACAAAACAGGCAGCGCTGAGCTCGACTTTCTAAAAGCATATCAGGGAAAGATCATCCCCATCGAAGTGAGCACACCAGTAAAAGGTGGCGAGATCACCACTGCAAGGTACAAATGCCTATCACTCGCTATTTACCTTGCCGACTGGCTAGAGGGTGCATGGGTCAAAAACGGCAAACACCCGCCGTCCTCGGTCTGTTTTCGAGACTCAACCAAGCAGGTGGTGTTTAAATTTTTTTCTGATGCGGAAGGGGCCTTCGTAAGTCCGGCCACCCGTAGTCGACATCCCCGCCCGCCCAATCGTTGCCAGTGCTGTAATCGAGCAACTGCCGGGAGCGGGCTGGTGCAATGGTTGAAAGTGCGTTTGAGAAGCTGTGCCCACGGGACGAGTTTTCTTTTGCGCGGTTTTTGTTCTTTGTCTGCGGAGCCTGCCACTGGTGGATCTGAATCGTGCGCATCGGCCCCTTGCTCGACATCAATGAGTGGAGTCGGTTTGTCTGGCAGATACCTCCGATGCGATGAGCGGCTTGCAAGAACGCCGTAATAGCGTGTGGTGTGGAATTTGGGGGCTGGTATAAGAGCGACGAGTCGTTCTAAAAAACCACTGGGTGTAAAGAGAAGTGATTCCGTGCCATGTAACGCAAGAGTTTTTCTAGTCGTTCGCGTTCACAACAATGCATGATGTTTGACGTATTTCTTTGAGAATCACTCAAGTTTTTAGAAATTCAGCCAAACTAAAGGTAAGGTCCCTGAGGTCACAATCGTGAATCAATCCCATCTGCAGAGAACAATAAGGAGTCTGAGGGGGATGAGAAGTTCTGCTGGGATTTTGGCCGTTTGCATTTTCATGATGTTCTCATGTGGTCGTGTGAATTTATTCAGCACGGGGAACAAGGCCAGTGCTCCGTTTCCTGAGCCAACGGTTATTCCTCCGATGGTCGTGACGGGATCTTATCTCACAACAATTTTGATGGATGAATTCTCCTTGCCGATTGCGCAGGCGGATGTGCTTGCAGATGCAGGGCAGTTCACCGGCCGTACCAACGACAAAGGCATCATCGCTCTGCCCGTGAGATTGGTGAAAGACAGTGCAATTGAATTGGACATCGGAATCAAAGGTCAAACTTTGTTCGTAACTGTGCTATTGCCCCCCGACATTGTCGACGCCGTGCGCGCATTGGATCCATTGGCTGGAACTGAAGCGGCGCGCTCACTGGGTGTGCGCATTGCCGACTCTCAAAGCCTTCCTACCACTGCACCCGACAATAGAACTGCAGTGGAGACTTTGTCTCTCCCTGTTCAGATCGTTCAAGCTCTCGCGACAAACACACCTGTTCCTGCAATAGCAATCACATCGCATAAAAACGGAGACGTCGTTCAGAATCTGGTCAATCTCACAGGCAACTGTGGTGCAGGTACAGCGATCCGAGTGACAGGTGACCTCGATGTTATCCTTGATACAGCGTGTCTAGACTCTGGAAGTCAGGGGAATTTTAATGCGACGGTCAATCTGACGCATCCTGACGGATTGAAATCTCTGACGGTGACCCAGACACAGCCGTCTACAGGTGAATATGTTTCGCAACTGCTGCTGCTCTCCAGTCGAAATCCGCCCCTCGCACCGAGCTTGATTCCGTCTCAGGTGGCGGGACTCAAACCAATGCTCATTGGAACGTGCGACAGCAGCGCAACATTACATACAGCAACCACGACCGTTGGAAGTGTTCGTTCGGTAAAGTGCACAGATGGAGTGTTGAATGTGGAGATGGGACTGCCGATAGGCTCGACTGCATTCAGTGTGACTGCAACGAGCACAAACAGCCTTGGCTCAGTCAATTCGGGAGTGGTGAGTTTCACAAGTACGTCCACAACATGCCCAACGGGCTATATCAGAGTCCCTGCCAGCAAGACTCCCGGGCTTGGAAGCGTGAATGCATCAAACGGCCACGCGCAGTGGTGGTTAGATACAAGCTTGGATTTTTGCCTGATGAAATATCCTGCAAAGGACAACAACAGTTCGACTTACGCATCCAGCACAATGACCGGTACACCTTGGGTTAATATTCCAAGGGGAACCGACGAATCCAGCCTAGGAGGCGCGCTGAAGGCTTGCAAAGATGCTGGAACTGGTTACCGCCTCATCTCCAACACTCAATGGCAAACCGTGGCGCGCAATGCCGAAATTGTAGCCGCCAACTGGAGTGGAAACGCAGTGGGCAGCGGGATGATGGCGCGCGGGCACACGGACAACTCGCCGTCAGTCGCTCTTGAAAACGCCGCAGACAACGATCCGTACTTCGGCACAGAAAATTCAGGCACAGCATGGAACACCCTCGGTGCAACACCCGCAGCGGGAACAGAACAAAAACGCACCCAAACCCTGAGCAACGGCGACGTGGTTTGGGATTTTGGCGGAAATGTGTGGCAATGGGTGAGCGACAACTACGGCGATCTTGGTTTGAGTCCTGGGATTGCTCTGGGTTTGGATGAGTTCAGTAACACCACGAATTTTCCAACCGTATCACCGGGCATCAACCGATTGTTGTTTGCGCCTTCTGGTCTCTATACTTCCGCTCAAAATATAGGCAGCATGGGTGGTGGGTCCGCCGGCGCGGTGCGTCGTGGTAGTGACTATAATAACGGCACGACCGCTGGCTTGTTCAGGGCCGCTCTGAGCACATCCACCTCGTTTCCGAGCTCCAACGTTGGATTTCGCTGCGTTTACCTTCCTTGAGGCTCTGACCTTTGATTCATCGATTTCATTTGTTTTCAAAGGCTTCACCGCTGATGCTCCAAACAAAGTCTCGCGTCTTAGCGAAATTAAGATCTTTGCGGACCGAATCCTTCAGAAAAAGCCCCCCCTGCAGATCTCACAACGCGTAGCTCCTGAAAATCAGGAGACTGTCTCGCTTGAAACCATCTGCCGATTCACCAACCGGGACATCAAGTCTAGCGGTCCTCTGTTCAGCAACCTGCGCTTTGCTCACAGGAAGCGAAGACCAAGATTTCCGCGCGCCAGCGCAGGCAGGCACACTGTCGATTGTTATCACCTGACAAAGCCCAAGGTAACGGCGCAAATCCCGCTGGGAAATATCGGCTCCGGCTGCTCCATAATGGCAAGGGGCGTCGGCATGCGCACCCAAATGAACCGTGCCCTTGAGCGTCGAGAGCATCAGGTGATGGCCAGCCTCAAAACTCAGCAGGGTTTCCTGCTGCAGTGGCGTGTCACCCGGAAACACAGCCGTGCGGGGGGTGAGTTTTGGCGAAATATCGTATAGAAGGCCCTGCATAGGATTCCCCGCTGAAGTTGCATGCGACACCAAAAGAAAGGCCGAGCCGATGCTGTTTGATGTCTTTTTTTCCATCTGCCAGACACCCGTCGACGGCGTACACCCCTCTGAAAAACAGATGTTTGCGCATTTTTTCGATCAGGTCCAGATGGCCGACGAGCTCGGTTACGGAGTTGCTTGGGTCGCTGAAAGTCATTTGTCGTGCGAAGTGCAAAAACACAACGCGGGTGCCGTCATTCCCAATTTCAAGGGCGAAATCGGCCTCAACACAGATATCCTGCTTCTTGCTCCGCACATCTTTGCCCGCACAAAGCGCATCGCGGTGGGCGCGGCCATAAAGAGCCTGCTTTGCAACGGCGGCCCGATTGCGCAGGCCGAATCGGTCAAATCCTTTATGACCCTGCAGCAATTTTCACAAGCTGCGGGCCGCAAACTGCACCTCGGGGTTGCCGCCGGACGCTTTCCTTTTTCGAGCGCACCCTACGGAATCGTCCCGCGTGATGCGCTGGAGAAGGCAGCGTGGCCGGTTCTGAAGGGAAAAATCTTCACCGAAGCTCTGGAAATCTTTCTGCGCTTCATGCGTGGCGATGTGTTCTCTTCGCAGGACGTCGCCCCGACACGTGTGACGCGTGCCGACATGCGCAGCGACGACGACTGGAATCAACTCCGGCAGGTGTCAGGCAATCCGGCTGCCGACGAAATCATCTTTGCAAACAGGTGGAATTTTGCACGCACAGGAGTTGTTCCCAAGGAAGCACCGCTTGAAGACCTGCAACTCTACGTGGGCAGCCACGACCCCAGAATTCAGGATTTCGCAAACAGTCTTTTGCCCTGTGGCGTAATGAACCTTTCCATCACCCCAAGCGATGAAATCGAACGAACACATACACGCATGCCGACCACCTACCATCGTGACGGCGGCGCATGGAACAGATCGCTGATGCCACGCACGGTGCTTGTTTTTCTGGATGCCACAGCCGGACTCAACCAAGCACAGCAGAGCGCCCGCGCACATGAAAAGGCACGCAAAGCCCTGCACACCTACTGGCATGCGCTGGAAGGCACCCTTGATCCGGCACGTATCGAAAATGCAGTGAACAATGCAATCGTCGGCAACGCGCTGGAATGCGCAAATCAACTGAAGGAACGTTTTCATCCGGACGACAGGCTTCTGCTGTGGTTCGACTTTTTCAATCACAACAACGACGAAGTCATGGCCAGCATGCGCGACTTCAAGCGCTTTGTTGTGCCTCTGGTGAACAACTGAACCTGCGCTGAACGGAGAACAATCATGAACAACGGATCACTTTTCAGCCTCGCGGGCCTCAATGCTTTGGTCTGCGGTGCATCGCAGGGGATTGGCCGCGCGACAGCCGAACTTTTTGCACAGCAGGGAGCGCGCGTCATTCTGCTGGCACGCAATCCGCAGAAACTCGAATCCGTGCGGCAATCGCTCGCCAATCCAGAGCAGCATTTTTGCGTGAGTGCAGACCTTTCCAACGAAAGCGACATCAGCCGTGCGGTTCAGGAAATACTTGCACACGTTGGGGCAGTGCATATTTTGGTGAACAACGCCGGCGGCCCGTCTGCGGGTGCACTGATGGATGCACAGAGCACTGCATTTGAGGGTGCACTGACAACTCATGTGCTGTCGCAGCTTCGCTTGTGTCAGGCGCTGGTACCGCACATGAAGAGCGCCGGATTCGGAAGAATCATCAACATCATTTCCACTTCGGTGCGCATGCCGATTGCGGGCTTGGGTGTTTCAAACACCATTCGTGCTGCTGTTGCCGGCTTCGCGAAAACTCTCTCCAACGAACTCGCCCCACACGGAATTACGGTCAACAATGTTCTTCCCGGATACACACTGACGGAACGTCTGAATTCACTGGCGCAAACCTCTGCGGAGCGCAGCGGAACGAATCCCGAGACAGTGATGAACGGCTGGCTCACTCAGGTGCCGATGCGCCGCTTTGCGAAACCGGAAGAAGTTGCGGCGGCACTCGCTTTCCTTGCGAGCCGTGAGGCTGGCTATATTACGGGAGTCAGTTTGCAGGTGGACGGCGGTCGGATTGGTGCGATTTGAATTTACTCCGCGGCAGCAAAGCCCTCGCCGCGCGGGTCGGGAACACCGATCACGCGGCCTGATGCGGTTCTTTCGAGGGCATGGACGACAGCCAGTCCATTGCCCGCCTCTATCCCGTATCCAAACGCTCTGAGTTGTTCCACACTCTCCTGTGGCAGCCCGTTGCGCTCATAGCGCACCGAAGGCGGCTTCCATTGATGATGAATGCGTGCCACACCCACCGCGTCGACAAGCGGCATGTCGAATTGCAGACGATTGAGAACCGTTTGAAAAACAGAGGTGATGATCCGCGGGCCACCGGCGGCACCCAAAACAAGCTTCACTGTGCCGTCTTTTCCTCGCACGATGGTCGGACTCATCGAGCTCAGCGGACGCTTGTGTGGTGCGATGGCATTGGCCTCACCTCCGACCAAGCCAAACAGATTGGGAACCCCCACTTGCGTGCTGAAGTCGTCCATCTGGTTGTTCATCACCACACCCGTTCCCTGCGGAACAAAGGCAGAACCAAAGTTGCCATTGACTGTCTCGGTCACGGCAACAGCATTTCCGGCGGCATCGATGACGGAAAAATGTGTTGTCTGCAATTTTTCATTCGCATTGAATCCGGCCCCCTCCGGCAGGTTGGCTTTGCTTGGTTGGAACGTTTGCCAGCGTTCATCGAGATATTTTGCCGACAAAAGTTTTTCTACTGGCACCGGCCAGAAATCGCGATCACCAAAATGCTCTGCACGATCGGCAAACGCGAGCGACATGGCATGAATCTGCGCGCGGAGTGTATCAACTGATGCAAAACCCTTCTTCAGCAGACCCTGTCTTTCAGCACGTTTCATGTATTCGAAGAGTTGCACCAGCAGAATTCCGCCGGACGAGGGAGGTGGCATGGTGATGATCTCATGGTCCTGAAATTCTCCACGCACTGGAATGCGTTCTGCCGGCTGATATTGAGCAAGGTCTTTGAGTGAAATGATGCCACCCTCAGCTGAGAGACCCTGCACCAATTTTTGCGCCACACTGCCTTCATAGAAACCTTTTCTGCCGCGTTTGGAAATCGCATCCAGCACTCCCGCAAGTTCGGGCTGTCGCAATGTATCGCCCACTTTGCAGGGTTCAGCAGGCTCTCGTCCGCAACTGAATATGCGCTTGCCTTCGGGGTTCATCGCCGACCAACGCCCTCGCAACGCGTGTTCAGTGTTCGTGCTGAAGCGAATTCCCTTTTGTGCTGCGCGGATGGGCTCGCTGAGAAGCTGTTTGTGTCCGCGTGTTCCATACTTCTCGAGCGCGAGAAGAAGGCCTGCCGTCACCCCTGGAACACCCGAGGCCAATGCGCCGTTTTGCGAAATCTGTGTGTCGGCCTTGCCGTTTTTCACATACATGTCCCGATGTGCCGCGGCTGGCGCTTTTTCGCGAAAATCAATGACCTTGCAATCAGCCGCACGCCCGTTTTGCGGTGCAGGACAAAAAACCAAAAAACCACCGCCGCCAAGCGCAGCGTAATGAGGGCGAGTCACAGCCATCATAAACGCCGTCGCCACTGCCGCATCTACAGCATTGCCGCCCTTTCTCAGAATTTCAGCGCCCCACTCCGCGGCCTGCTGATCGTCGGCAACAACCATTCCGCGCGCGCCTTCACGGGCAAAGCGAACGCTCTCGGGTGGACCGATTTGCACCGATGCGTGGGCCGCAGGCAGCACCAGCAATAGCGCAAACGTCAGGGAAAAATCAGAAAATAATTTCATATGATGGGAGTCCTCACCGAGGCTTAAGATTCGGAGGCTTTTTTTGTCGGATTCAACTTTTATCAGCCAAAGCAAACAACTCACGCGAAGATGACAAACCGCGCAGCTGATGTTCGCCCAGACTGCGAACTTTTGCCTCTGGCAAGAGCTTTGCCACGGCATCGGTGAGCAGAACATCCTCACCAAGCTGCTTGCACAGCGACTCAACACGCGAACATTCATTCACGGGTGTGCCGATCACCGTATAATCGAGGCGATTTTTTGTTCCCACGTTGCCAAATGAAACAATTCCCTTGTGGATTCCGATGCCGACTTTGATCGGTTCTTCGTTCGGCAGTGCTTCTTCATTCAATCGATTCAACGCAAAATCTGCAGCCGCAACGGCAGATTTTGCTGCTGCAAACTGATCGCGCGAGTCGGTGATCGGAAAAATAGCGAGCACGGCGTCACCGATGAATTTGAGAATTTCGCCATCCTGAGCGTGGATTGCCGAGCCAACAACGTCAAAACAGCGGTTGAGTCGTTGCAGCGTCTGCTCGAGCGAATGTTTGTCGGTGAAGGTGGTAAAATTGCGCATATCACTGAACCAGATGACTGCATCGACTGAACTGCCGTCACCGCGCTTGTAGTTTCCTGAAAGCACGTGTTGACCCGCCTGACGTCCCAAATACGCCTCAAGCAAAGCCTCCAGAGCCCTGTGATGAGACATGAAGGCAACAACGCAACTCAAAAGCGGAGTCAGCGAAGTCAGCTTGGAAATATCTGTTTCGGAAAATCCGGTCATATTCTTTGTCGACCAAGAAATATAACTGCGCAGGTCTGGTGTGAGCTGCAATGGTTCAATCAGGTAATCGGTGTGTCCAGACCTAAAGAGTTCATTCAGAATAGGATAATCATCTTCATCTGACGGTGCATTCAACCTGCGCCTCAGACCTCTACCTTCATGATAAACAAGTGCAACAGGACTCTTCATAAAACCGGCAGATTTGACCAATACATGCTTGCGGAAAATAATTTCCGCACCTTTTTCTCCAGACCAGTTCAAATTATCAGCGGCAATTTCGGGGTGCATGTGCCGCAGTGAAAATGAAATATAGTCGACAGGTAGACCCTCACTGCGGGCTTGAGCTGCAAGTCCGTTGAGAAAATCAACCGGATTCATTGCGCGTGTTTCAGACTTCAAAAGCCAATCGGTGAGGAACATTAGAGGTGTCTCCGAAGTTAAAAAACCACTATAGACATTTAAATTTATGTTTGCCCTTGCACAGGTAAATCCGTCATGAATCTGGCTTCTTTCTGGCTAAAGGACGAATACAGCAGATGACGTCAGCCGCTGATGACAGGGTACTGCCAGCTGTCAGCCAGAGGAGAGTCTGTTACAGTCAGTGCACACTTTCCCATCGAGGATACAAAATGAAAAAGCACTTTCTACATGTAATTCTGGGCTCGCTGATGTTTCACGGTGCCAGCTCGGCAGTCGCCGCGCAGAAAAAGACGGCATCAGCTGTCTCGGCTGCAGGGTTCCATGCACTTGCCGCCGAGGAAATCACCGGCAAGCTGATTCCTTTCAGCGAGTTCAAAGGCAAGGTGGTCATGGTTGTCAACACGGCCTCGCAATGCGGTTACACCTCGCAATACAAAGGGCTCGAAGCTCTTTATCGCAAGTACAAGGATAAAGGCTTCGTTGTTCTCGGCTTTCCTTCCAACGATTTTGGCGGGCAAGAGCCCGGCAGCAACGCCGAGGTCAAGAAGTTTTGCGAACTGAGATACAAGGTGACCTTCCCGATGTTTGCCAAGGTCAACATCACTTCTCAGCCCCGATCAGCAGTCTACGAATACCTCTTGAATAAAAATCCCAACCCAGACACGCGAAAACCCCCGAGTTGGAATTTTTGGAAATACGTCGTCGATAAGAAAGGACAGGTGGTGAGCGCTTTTGCCAGCAACACCGAACCGGAATCAGCAGAGCTCGACAAACTCATAGGCCGGCTGCTTGCGGAGAAGTGACCCAGTCGAAACGCACGCCGCGACTGAGGTCTCTGTATGCGCAATATGCACTATTATGCAGCCTACTAGCTGTTTTCTTTAATTTTCAGACAGTTCTCTGGTCATTTCCAAAAACTTCCCACATACTGGTGGGAACCAGACAGGATTGGACTTTGATTCATGTGGACACTCTACCAACATCACAAGGGGATGCATTATCTCCATCTTGGCAAATGCCTCCACTCGGAGTCGACAGAGGCCTTTGAATCCTACCTTGCACTCTATGACAACCCGCGTGGCAGGCTATGGGTGCGTCCAAGCGGCATGTTTCACGACAACGGTGGTCCGCGCGGAACCAAGCGTTTTGTCGCATTTGGTCGGCTACGGAAATTGTCCATTGAAGAATCACACAAGGTATTGCCATTTGGCCATGATGCCTGGGGACAGGGTAAGTCGCTCTCGGAATTCGTAGCATCCTATGAAACCAACAAAAACCACCTGCGTGGGCAGCGATACGTTCTAGAATCGCTGGAAGGCGAGATGCTGTCGACACTCAATACTCTTCACTTTCGTGACGAGCTGACAGGCTTTGCATGGCTCGCCACTCATCCCGAAAAGCGCAAGGCGGGACATGCGACTTTGTTGATGCACGCGGTTATTGCGCTGCTGCAGAACGAATCGCCTGACATGAGCTTTGTTCTGCATTCGGAAATCGGCATCCGTTACTATGAGCGCTTCGGTTTTGAAAAAGCGCCGGTTGAACACCAGCACTTTGAGAAATCAATCGCAATGTACTTTGGCAGCCAGCCCCTGCGCGAAGGCGATGAAAAAATCTTCCGAGAATTTTTCTAAACACCCACCATGTGCGCTATCAGCAGAGCTTTGATTGTGTGGAGCCGATTTTCGGCCTGATCAAACACTAAGCTCTGT
>JBEDKY010000402.1:0-3566 GCA_041171905.1 Pseudomonadota bacterium | reverse complement strand
GCAATCGCTGATGGGACTCTCGAGCGGACAAATTACTTCAGGAAAAGCGCTCCTCAACGGCAAGGACCTCCTTCCGATGACCCAAAATGAGCGGCGCAAACTGCTCGGCAAAGACATCGCCATGATCTTTCAAGACCCGCTGGCGAGCCTGAACCCGACGATGACCATCGGCAATCAAATTGAAGAGTCGCTCAAGCTTCACACCGACATGACGGCTTCACAGCGCCATACGCGCGTTGTCGAACTTCTCGAACTGGTGCGCATTCCCGAGCCCAAGCGCCGCATCGACCAATATCCGCACGAGCTCTCTGGTGGTATGCGCCAACGTGTCATGATTGCGATGGCTCTTTCGTGCAATCCGAAGGTGTTGATTGCCGACGAGCCCACGACTGCGCTGGACGTTACGATTCAAGCACAGATCCTCGCGCTGATTCAGGAGCTCGCGCGCAAGTTTAATATGGCGACGATTCTCATCACGCACGATCTTGGAGTTGTGGCACAAATGGCCGACCGCGTCGCTGTGATGTATGCGGGCAAGATTGTCGAAGAGGGCCCGGTGGACGAGGTTTTCTATGCATCAAAGCACCCCTACACAGTCGGCCTGAAACGCGCGATGCCAAAAGACTCCGGCTCTGTCAGCGAACCACTGCAGCCGATTCCCGGAACGCCTCCCGACCTTTTTGCGCCGCCTGCGGGTTGCGCATTTGCGGCGCGCTGTCCTGCAGCCATGTCTATTTGTCACCGTCAGCAGCCGCCGGAGCAGTCTTCCGCAGGCGTCAGGGCCTCGTGCTGGCTGCATCACAATCATGCCGCTCAGTACCGCGCGGCAGCAGGCGTCAACTCCTTCGCCACTCAGCCTGAACAAGAGGTCAGACAATGAATCAGGCCCAACCTATCGTAGAAGTCAAAAACCTCTGCAAATATTTCGACCTCGGCCGCGGTGCAAAACTGCATGCGGTCGATGACGTTTCGCTGACCATCTACAAGGGCGAGACACTGGGACTCGTGGGAGAATCCGGCTGCGGTAAATCAACCCTCGGCCGTGTGCTCGTGCGCATGTACGACCAAACCTCCGGTTCATACGTATTCGACGGAAACAAAGTGCCAGCGCATCTGAATTCAGGCGAGCGCAAGGTTTTTTCGCGACAGGCACAGATGATCTTTCAAGATCCCTATCAATCACTCAACCCGCGCATGACAGTTGGCGACATCATCTCCGAAGGTCCTGCCATCCACGGGCTCTGGACGGGTGAGGCTCGCAAAAAAGAGATTCTCCGCTGGCTGAACCGCGTTGGACTGGTCGCTGAACACGCCATGCGCTTTCCGCATGAATTTTCCGGCGGTCAACGGCAACGCATTGGTATTGCGCGCTCACTTGCGCTCAATCCGCGTTTTGTCGTTTGCGACGAACCAATTTCCGCACTCGATGTGTCTGTTCAGGCACAGGTCGTCACACTGCTGCAGGATTTGCAGCGTGAGTTTGGCCTGACCTATCTCTTCATCGCGCACAGTCTGAGCATGGTGCGCTACATTTCAACGCGCATGGCCGTCATGTATCTCGGCAAACTTGTCGAGGTCGGGCCAAGCGAGGAACTCTACAATTCGCCGCTGCATCCCTACTCCGAGGCGCTGATTGCCGCCAATCCATTCCCGGATCCGGAGCGTGAGCGCCGCCGTGAGCACAAACTTCTGGGCGGCGAGATCACCAGTCCGGTGAATCCCAAACCGGGATGTCGCTTCGCCAACCGTTGCCCAATCGCAACAGATCGTTGCCGCGCCGAAACGCCCGTGCTGAAGGAATCCAAACCGGGCAGATTTGTCGCCTGCCATTATCGCTGAGGGGGACTTCCCTGCCTCCCTCCGGAGAGTCGTTCGAGCTTACAATTTAAGCAAAATGACTCCGGAGGGCTCCATGTCAGAACACCTACCTGTGTCTGCGGTTCGACAAATCAAAGAATTCGGGAACCTTAGAACGCTCAAAAGAGCTTCCTTTCTGTTTCCGGCGGCCTTCCTCCTCAGCGGCTGTGGATTTTTGGACGTCTACAAGAAACAAGAAAAGCGCTGTAAAGCGTTTTGCAATGAAGATGCAAACAAACGCGAAGAGGATCCGCCGTTTAATTTCGACCTCGGCTATTGGAATCAAACCACGCCGCGGTCACAGCTCGATCCAAACACTGAGCTGGTTCCATTGTTGCGCAGCAATCCGATGAAGCTTTTGGCTAACGCGCTGAAAACCGTCTCGGACGACCTGGCCGAGGCAAAGCAGGCGATTGGCAAAACTCCGACAACCGAGCAAACCGAATGCCTGAAAGAGGTTTTTACTTCTCAGTTTAAGAACACCGACGCTCGAAGCGAAGGTTCGCTCGACTACGGACGATGCGTTGATCTGCGCAAACTCGAGGAAAGATTAAACGCGAACCGAAACACTGCTACAGATGGAAAAGTCAGGGTCATTGAACTTGATTCGGCCCTCCACCTGATTTCACTGGGCAGGTTGCCGCTCTCATCGGGTGCCGATGCGATGCAAGATGCGGGCTCCGGACTTGATTTGGCCAGCGTTTTACCATTTCGCTCCGTGAAGGCTGCCGACGTTGCGACGCCCAATGAAACACAAAATCTGAAATTCCTGCTTGTCCGCGGCACTGTGCAGGGAACCGCACTCGAGAAAGTTGGTACGGCAGGCGTGCTCAAAAAATCGTGGGGACTCCTCTATGCCGGACTTGATGAAAATCAGCCGCTGCAAGTCGATTGGCAGCCCGCACAGAACTACGTCAAATTGAATGGCAGTCTGGCCACGCTCAGTGCCGCTTTCCAGCGCACCACCACTCAGACCCAATGGGACGGATTCGGCTATAGTCGGGAGTTTATTTTTACGAACTTCTCGTTCACGGCTCCACAACTTGAACTGAACTCGCAGTTGGGATGGAGCGATCAGGCCGTCATGAACGGCTCCTACTTTCTGAGAATCAATGGCGACTTGGTGGGAGCGGGTGGAGAGCAGTCGAAGCTTTTCCATATGAAAGCAAGTGGCCGCGCCTGCACTCTAGACGTGGGTCTTGTCACCGGATTTCAGGGCGAGACTCCAGTGGAACAGTCGCTGGGACAAATTTCCATATGCACCGCCGCGAACTGAGTCGTTGGGTTTCAGGGAGTCGTCAAAGATGTTCGGCAATGGAAGCCGCGACTCCCTTGAAAGTTTTGCACTTGTCGTGCTAGTGTTCGCTGATTATTCGAGTTTCCTTGAGAAATTCGCAGGTTGACACTGGCTTTCGGGAGAAAGACCTTGAATCCGAATTATGAAATTCTTGAACAAATTTATCGTCTGGATATCGATGCCGGCACTGCCACCATGGACTACAGAAACGCGCAGAAAGAGTTGAACGAACTCGCTAAGCGCACGAAGGCGAGTGAAGATCTCATTCACAAAACCAAAACTGATATGGCTTTCCTGGAGGGCGAACTGCGTCGCCAGTACAAGCGTGTCGACGAAATCGAAGAGCGCAAGACCGAGCGTTCAGGAAAGCTCTTCAGCGCAAAAAACGATGACGAACACCGCGCCCTCAAAC
>JBEDKY010000401.1:0-3934 GCA_041171905.1 Pseudomonadota bacterium | reverse complement strand
ACTGAAAGATGGGCAGCAGTTGTCCGTTGCCGGACTTCCATGCTTTCAGCACACCCTCGATGATTTCTTGGTTGGTAGCGTTTAGATTGCTCATCGCTCGCGGAACGATACGCGACAATCCACGCGCAAGAACCAAATCATCTGTGACGTAGTACTTGTACAAGTCCTCGACCGAAGCGATCGGGATGGTGCGGCCGTTTTCCTGGACACAGCCTCGTTCCTGTCCAGAACTGGTGCCGATATTCAGCCACTTAATAAAAACACTTTCGTCTACGAGTTGAGGTTTTGTGGCATCGGGCGGCATGTTGGCCCAGTTGTTGCCGCCCTCGATAACACCATTAATATCCTCCTTCGAGCGAGCCTCGAGGATATACGACTTGAGCAGCTTCTCCTGAGCAGGACGCTCCGCCCCACCTTGCATCACCCAGTCAATATACTGGATAGATTGATTTCCGGACTTTACATTTTCGCCCAGCCATTCACCAATGGGGCCAAATGGGCGGAAGGCAATTGAGCCGGACGCCAGCTGACGGTTGATATGACAACCCTGACAGAAGTTGCCTGTTGCGGGTACCTTCGCAGCTCCGCGCGGCGCGTATTTTCCTTCACCCTGCGCAAGAACTCGCCAGTCATCTGTAACAAAACAGGTTGGCAGATCGTTGATCTTTCCGCCGGTTTCACCTTGTGTGTTGGGCAGCAAAGTCTCGCCACGAATCACTTCGTTCATGGCGGAAACCCGTCCGTAGTTGTTGTTTTCAAAAAACATCGAGGAAGGTTTTGAAGCCAAAAAGCCCAACGTCGTAAAATAGGTGCCGCGCGGCGCCGACATCGTGCACTCGACGTACTTCTTGTTGGCATTTTCTGCCAGTTTGACTTTGTCGATACAATCCTGACCATAGTAGGGAGCTGTCAGTTTTGTTGCGTACACACGCGAGGTCTGCAAAATCTCCTTGTATGACTTGCCCTCATTCACCATCGCTTTGACGAGCTCATAAAACTCGCCCGCAATGTCTTCACGCAACGCGCTGTCGACGATGATTTGTGACTGTCTGATTCGCCCTGAGGAGCTTATCTTCTCGGCAAACTCTTTGAGGCCGTAGTCAAGGAACTCCTGCTTCCATTCGCCCGCCAGACGCGCAACGGCATTTTCGCGGAGCTCTTTTGTCACTGTAACGTCGATCTTTCCGAACGAATCAAGCTCCGTCTTCCTCAATGAACGACCCAGCGCGTCTTGCGCGAGACGGTTTAAAAAATCGCGACCGGTGACCAGTGATGAACACGAATATTGAAAATTGACAGGCAAGCCTATCGCCAGATCATTTACGTGATACTTAGCGCGCGCATCTGCAACCACGAACGGCAGGCGTGACTGGAACCACGCCAGCACGCGTTTAAAATCTTCCGCCTGTTCACCCTTCATCGGCACCATGTAGGGCATTCCCTTTGGTTTGCCTTCCATCCGTCCCAACAAATTGTTTTCAATCGATTGGAAAACCTCGACCGAGAATTGATCTGCTTCGACCTTCGCGATCAGCTTTTCCAAAGATTCATTGTTGTCGACGACCTTATCAAAAGTTTCCTGACTGGCAGGGTCTGTGCCCTGCGCGAGCAGCTCGGCCACCGTCGGAAGATCAAATTCCACTGGCATCGGCCAGAAGCTGCGTTTGTCCTGACCCGCACCATGGCAACCTTTGCAGTTTTGTCTGAGCAGCGTCATGACCGTCTTGGCATCATGTGGAACAACTGGAGCCGGCGTCGGCGACGCTGTCGGTTGCACCGTAAGTTTCTGTTGGACGTTGGATGAGGATTTGCAACTGCCGACGGCACAGATCGTTTTGTCGCCGACATTGTTGACGGAGCAAGCCCCAATCAGCAGCACGGCAAACAAACTGGTCAGTCCTGAGAAAACCGCCGTTTTTTTGATGTTAAACCGCTGTGATTGCATGCCCACCTCACAAGTTGGAGGCAATATCGGCAGTTTTTTTAAATCATTGAAAAAATATTCAAGCCTTGTGAATTTTCGCTACGTTGCAATAACTAAGTCAAAAAAAAAGCTCTTTAGTTTTGAAGGGGAATGAAGAAAAAGAATGGTGCGCCCGCCCTGATTCGAACAGGGGACCCCCGCCATGTCAAGGCGATACTCTAACCAGCTGAGCTACGAGCGCACGAGGCAGGTCCTTCGATAGCCGCAGTGAAACCCGAAGTCAAGAGCGTGAACGCAAAGAAGCAGTCGGCGTTAAACTTGCAGGTATTGCAGAACTTTGTACGCTTGTCGGAACGACCAAACTACTGACGGAGCCTCCCTATGGTGCAGAAAAATTATAATGTTGTCGCTGGTTTCAATATTATTGCCCCTGCTTATGATCTTGCCAATGATGCCATGACCTTTGGCCTGCACCGTCTTTGGCGTGCCAAGCTCTGCAAAACGGCTGCCATGCTGACTCCGCAAAAGGGGCGCCTGCTCGACGTCGCAACAGGGACTGGGGATGTTTTGCTGGGAATTCTCAAGCACCGTGGAGACATCTCGCTGACCGGAGTTGACCCGTCGGAAGGCATGCTGCAGGTTGCCCGTGAAAAACTCGAAAAGCGTGCGAATCTTTATAATGATACTGTGCACGTCCAAACCGCCGACGCACGCAATCTCCCATTTCCCGACAACTCTTTCGACGTGGTGACAATTTCTTGGGGAATCCGCAATGTGAATCCGTTTCAGGAGGGCCTGCGCGAAATGTTACGCGTGCTCAAGCCTGGCGGCTCACTCGTCGTCCTTGAAAGCGGCAAACCAGAGTTGAAACCAATCGGCACAGCCTACAAGTACTACTCCAAACTGCTGCCGTTCATTGGCGGACGTATTTCCGGCTTCATGCCGGCGTACAGGTACTACACCGAGACTGTTGAGGCGTTTCCGTCGGGAGCACAGTTCGTTGGTGAATTGTTTGAGTGCGGGTTTGTCAAAGCAGCGTACAAGGGACTCGGCGGCAGCATCGTTTATCTGTATACAGCCCAGAAACCCCGCTAAGCGTCGCTTTCGCTGCCGACAAAGCGCAGCACGCTGATTTCACAATTGGTTCCAAGCCGCATCGGCGGTCCCCAAAAACCCGTCCCTTCGCTCACGTAGAGGCGGGTTTTTGTATTTTTTATTGTGTACAGGCCAGTGTTGTACTTCTGGTCGCGATAAACAAAAAAATGCAATGGCCAGAACTGGCCCCCATGAGTGTGCCCCGATATCTGCACATCGATCCAAGGAAATTTCTCCACTACAGGTGCGTCTTTGGGCTGATGCGCCAGAAGGATGTTGAGAGAATCGCCGACTTCACCTTCAGCAATCCGGCTGACGGCTTCCTGCAAACGAGTGTCTTTTCGGGTCAGGCCGTTGCTTTGCCGCAGCCACGATCTGTCCTCAATTCCGATCACATTGACACGGTGACCATGAACATCAATCTGCTTTGCTGAGTTGGACAATACCGTCCAGCCTAGTTCGTTTGCGCAGAATTCCCGCCATTGTTTGGGATTGCTGTAAAACTCATGATTTCCAGTCACGTAAAAAACCCCGAGTCTGGCCCTGAGCTCTTTGAGCGGAAGCACGTCGTTGCGCAATTGCCGAACGCTGCCGTCGACCAGATCACCAGTCACAAAAATAAAATCCGGCATCAAGGAGTTTACTGTCTGAGTCAGGCGACGCATCCGGCCCGCTCCCACAAGTCCAGCCACGTGCACATCCGAAAGCACCACGGCAGTCAGCTTCTCGAGTTCAGGATGAAGCTTTTTACCCACAGGAATTACTTGATACCGTAGTTTTTCGGGGCGAATAATTTTACTGATAGAGCGCCACGCCAAGACTGTCGTCACACCCCAGACAAAAAAAGCCAAATGAGCTTCGGCCTGTCCGACCAGCTTGAGGGCAACGCTCACAGGAAGAGTTGCAGTGCAAACC
>JBEDKY010000400.1:0-8032 GCA_041171905.1 Pseudomonadota bacterium | reverse complement strand
TTTACAGAGCGGTCAGTCTTTCATTTCTATTTGTTTGCGCTTGTCAGCCGCAAACCCGCCAAGACCGCGCAGCTGTGGGGCCCGACGTGACACCGGTGGCGGGTGATCCTCAGCTCGCGACCCCTGTTGCGGATTCACAGCCCAACACAGGCACGCAGACGGATTTGGTTTCATTGCAATGGGAATCAACGCAAAAATCACTTTGCGAAAGCGGCAAGCCGGCCAGCTGCAGCGCGCTTGCCTACGAGGCCTTGCGCTCACAGCAAACTGCGATTGCTCAGGAGTATTTCACACGTGCCTGTTTATTAGACGTGCCACCTCAGCAATGCGGACAAAACGCACAGTCGGCCAGTGGACTGGCGCGCGCCTGCCATGAATTATCGTTTATCTACAGGCAGCAGGGCAAAAACGAAGATGCCGACAAGTTCAAAATCTGCGCGTGCGACCGCGGTTTTCGCCCTGCGTGTGGAAGCTGATGTACAGTGTTCACGTGCCCATGGGCGACTAGGTTGTGGTCTCGTGCTCTTGAATCACGGACGGACAAGTTAAACTCGGGTTGCATCAGCGGATAAAGATTGCGTCCTGATCGCTGGTTTCGCGTCCCGCGCAGATGGCTTGTTTGTTGTATTCGGTGGGTATCGCCAAGTCCCAGCCCGAGATGGTCGAATATACACTCGTGAGGATTTCATCGAATTGTTGAATTTTTGTCAATGTCCCCCTGAATCCGAAAGAGTTATTGAGACTCACTTTTAAGGTGTCGCTTGGATTGAATGCGATCTTTGTCAGGATTCCGAGCATTGTGTTTCCTGGGTTTTGTCCGGGGTTGTTGTCGAATGTTCCGCTGATGAAGTAGCTTTTGATTTCGTCGGATGCTCCGCGCTCGACTTCGTTCAGGAAGAGTGCGACGCGCTGTGGACGGGCACCGGACTTGTCGTTGCTGCCGATACGTATAACCACGTGCGATGAACCAACGCTTTCAACGTCACTTGGTCGGATGGTGCGCAACGCATAACGGGCGCCCGCGTTCGAAGAGCCGATTCCGACGATGTCGCAGCGGTCAATCAATGACTTGAGGATTTCTCCGCCATTGTTCACACGATCCACATACGCATCAGCATTTGCAAAAAGAAAGGTCGAAGCCAACAAAGAGAGACCTTGGGGAATAGCAGAAAGCTTCATAATTCACTCCAGAGTATGATTGAAATCGCATTTACAACAAGTCTCGGTGTTCCGTTTTTGGTTGATCCGATGTGCTTTCTTCGCCGAGACAACTGCAATCTATCGGACGCGTTTCGCATCGGATAGGCGAAATGTGAGAACGTGTGTTCGCTAATTAAGAACACTCTTTTTTTATTTTCTTCATCATTTCTCCAATTTTAGATTCTTCGCTTTTTGTCTTTCTAGCTTTTCATTGTAAACTGTTCGTAAAATCTTCCGAAGAGCGGCGATGCAAAAACAACTGCAGAATTTGTCATTGAACGACCTGGGGCTTATTTCGATCCTGCCCCGCTACCAATCGTTGCGGGCATTGGCGCGGGATCGGCGAATGACGGTTTCCAGTATTTCCGTCAAATTGAGTTTTTTTGAACAGGAGCTGGGCGTCACGATCATCACCCGGTCCGCACGTGGATACTCACTCACGCAAAATGGCGCCCGATTGGCAAAAGTGGCTGGTGAAATCCTTGCTCAATGCGAGAATCTTCTTTCTGTTTCGAAGAAGCCTACGGAAAAGGCCCAGACCTGGTTGACGTTCGGGTCACGTGGATTCATCAATTCATTGCTTGCACCACCGATTATCCAGTCGCTTTATGAAGCCAAAAGTTCCATAAATTTCCGCTTTATCGACTTCTCTCCGCAGGAGCTTGTTGTAGCGGCCTTCCGCTCATCGCTGGACGCGGCAGTCACCCTGGAAACGTGTTTTTTGGGTGAGCGCTGGCAGAGCGAGCAATTGGGTGAAACACGCAGGGTTTTGCTCGCTCGCAAGGGGCACCCGCTTGAGAATGCCAAGGACCTCCGTTCGCTTGCTGATTTTCGCGTTCTCAGAACAGCGTATTGGGATGGAAACAGTGTTGTCAGCAGCGGTGATGTGTTGCCTGATCTTGCCAAGCAGACTGGCTGTGAACTGCAGACAGCGGCTACTGCAATCTCGGTTCTGTTGAACTCAGATTGCGTTGCCTATCTTCCGCGGCTAGCTGCAGCGCACGCCTTGAAAACTAACCAAGTGAAGGAGATTTTTCCCAGGCAGGCGGAAGGTCATGCCATGCCGGTGTTTTTTCACATCAATAAAGATTCTATCAGCCAAAAACTCTACCAGACCCTGCTCGCCATCCTCTCCAGAACGATAAAGGAATCTGGTTGAGATTTCGAACTCACTTGTGCTTTTGAAGTTTCGTTCTCCGCGCTCATGCTTCCGCTTTTTCCGTTGACGTCGCTGCCTCGCCGCCGACAACCGCCGTGGGAGGTTGCGACGAATCGAAAGAGGTGTCGGTTGCGGCAGTAAAGGTTTCGCCACGGTATTGAAGGATTGTTCCTTGCAGGAGTCTTTCGATGCGGCTGGTACGGGCTTCGTCGCCGCCAAGAAGTGTCAATCGGGTGCGTTGACCGTTTTCGCTGCCGACCTTGTTTGCGCGGATGCCGCCGTAGATATTAATGGTTGAACCAAGAATCGCACCGGGATTGGAAGAGCAGGTGAGATCGCCGCCGATTCGCAGTTCAGAGAGCTGTACCGAATTTTCAACCACAAGATTGCCCAGAACTCCAACTTGACTCACTTGAATATAGGTCGTCTGGCAGTTGTGCCAAAAACGGAGAGTACCCACCATGTTGGTTTGAATGCCACCCTTGGCCTGCACATCGCCGAATACTTCGATGTCAGAAGCCTGCCAATGTCCCTCAACCTCAAGATTGCCAAAAACTCTCCACTTCATTGTACCGATGAGATCGCTCAGAACGTGAACATTTGAGTGGAACTCGCACACTGAGAATTCCGGTGCATGCGCCTTCTCGATGACGTAAACAAGTTCCAGCGAGACTTCTTGTCCTTCAACCTTCACCTGTCCGGAGGCGCGCGCGATCACCACTCCGTCGGGCTGCAGCTCGAGTCCTGCAGGCAGATTGAGTGTGATTGGTTCTGGGGTGGGCTCTTCCTTGGCGGGAATGGGCTCTCCAAGTAAGTTTTTTCCTGGCTGGGGTGGCATTGGCGGCACAATCCGTATGACTGGTTCGTCCATGACGGCATGATCGGCAGGCCTGCGCAGCGATTCGACCCACTCCCATCTCCCTGCTTTTGCGCCCTGCGGTGGTTCGCCTGTGCAAACTTCAAAGTCAGCGCCGCTGTGTGCACCAGCCCGTGCTGCGTCGCGTATGACATTGATTGTTGTTTTTTCGGGTGTCTGCTTGACTTTAAGTTGAGTCATAGCCTCTGCGAGTTCGGAATGTTTTAGGTTGGCAAGGTTGTTGGGAACCTTAACGCCTTTGCGGATGACAAGTGAGAGTTTGTCATCAGTGAATGAAAGAATGCTGAGCAGGGCGCTTGTTGCAGCCGACATCCGCTGACGTCCCTTTCAGTTCATGGGAAGCAAATGAGAAATTGTCCCCTGTCCTGTATCGCACAATGCAAAGATGCCATGAGTTGTTTCGACATTCCAGCCGGCTGACTGACAAACTTCCGATACCTCAACCGGGATGAGCAGTATAGAGCGCTGTTCTTCCTGTAAGACCGATTCTCCCTGATAAATGCCAGCCATGCGCTTTCTGTGAGGTGTTTGTGGCATCAATTGGATCAGTGGTTCCAGCTGCGGAAGATAGAAGAGTTGCGTCTGCTGGGGGATGGTTGCAATTGATGATTTTAGCGCGTGCCAGATGAATCGACTGCGTAGCTCACTTGCACAATAAAGGAACGCGACCAGAGAGTAGAGTGCAAAATGGCCGAGGTGGGTTGCGCGTGTGTCGTCTCCTGTTGCCCTGCTGCGCACTGCACCAAACAAAAAGTATGCCGCCGTCAGCGTAAAAAACAGAGTTGACAGGCAAAGTGTGGGAAAGCTTTTCCAAAGACGTTCGAATCCCAAGGCGGTTGCGGCCAGGTTCGGAACCGTGCGGGTCGTGGGAGAAAGCAGAAGTATGATTGCGATGAGTAGCGCACATGCAAGGCCCACAGCGAAAACCCAGAGGAGTGAATTTGCGAGGTTCAGAAAGAGCGTTTTGGTTTGATGTCTGACTTGTGGCGACTGATGGACGGTCATCAGAATCAACAAGAGAACATCAGACGCTGCCGGCGTTTTTTGAAAATGGCAGAGTTGAACAGTGGCGCTGATGATCAGCAACTGCGAAAAATGGTCGCGTGATGTGATTGATTGTGTTGCCGACGCTGAGGCGAGGCGGCGGAGGTTCAGCAATCCAAGCCATGCACACAAAATCTTCCAAGGGAGCACGGCACCCGGCCAGACAAGCGAAAGGTAACGCGGTTCGTTGAGGTGCAGCCATCTATGTGTGAGATGACTCACCAGTGTTTCGAAGGATCCGTCTGTCATAAACAGGCCGAGAAATGCAGCAGCAAATACACCGGAGGCAAATAGGGTTTGTTTGATGAGTTGTGGTTTGGTCGGCTGAAGCGCAATCCACAGCAAAATCGCCGGTGCCAGTGAATAAATCCAAGTTCTGGAGTTGGCGCACGCCATCGCGCCTGCAGTGACGGTGAGCCAGCACAGGCTTCGATTGCGGTCCACGTTGAGTTTTGATGCAGCCGGCGCAGTGCGCGCGAGGGCTGCAAGTCCAATGAGGACAAAAAGTTGTTCGGCCGCACCCCAGCGGACGAAGAGCAGGAGCAGGGGGATTATGACCGCTGTTTGAACTGTCACTCTTTGGAGGTCAGGTGCGCGTGGTTGATTGGCGGGTCGCATTTTAAAAATTAGGAATGCTGTCATTGCCAACAGCAAACAAAACAGCCGGAGGGCTACCGAGTCACTCTGACCAATGATTGACGGCCAAAGCGAGGGGGCCAATCCTTGTAGGTAATCACTGAGCGTTCTCACCAATGAATCGAACCATTCTGCGGAATAGATTGGTTTTTGAAGCACAAGTGTTGTTTGAGTCGTGGAATGTTGAGCGGCTGTTTCCGACAGATCGATTGTCACGCCAGTTCTTTTGAGGGATGCTAGTTGAAAGATTTCATTCCACGTAACGGGTGGCCTGAAGAGCATGAGACAAGCACCAACTATCAATAACAACCCACTGAAGCGCTGCCACGCCAAGCGGTGCGGATTCTTTTTTGTATTGGCTTCTGACATGCGTCTTGTACTCTTGAGAACTTTGTTTGTATTCGCTGCTGCCCCGAATATTACAGGACAAGCAGCGGAAAAAGCCAATCCGGCGGCGGTCCCGAATAAAAGTGTCGTTGATTTGCATTCGCTGTTGACTTTGGCTGAGCCTGAATTGAGCGTCATGCAGTGGCAACAGGTCAGTTTGGGCGATGCGCAACCACGGCTCGCTCCGCTTTTTGATGTTCGCAAACTGATGGCGGTCGCAAAGCCTGTACAACCTGCAGCTCAGCAGGGAGCAGCCGATATCGGTGGCTACCTGTTCAATCCCGAGTCATACACTGCCGTAGAGCCCCGTCTCAACCGTCTCCTCAATCGATCGCGTGTTCAGCTTTTGCCAGGGAGTCAGCAGCGCGCCTATTTTGGTCTTCTTCATTCGCACACATTTTCGTCAGACGGTATGGGCGACGTGCGTGATGCATTCCGCATGGCGCGTGATGTGGCTACTTTGGATTTTTTCGCGGTCACTGACCATGCAGAATACTGGTGGAAAAAATCATCCAGCGAATGGCAGCGTCAACAGCTCATAGCTCGCGAGGAGTCGCGGGCAGACTTCCTGGCGCTCAGTGGATTTGAATATAGTCATCCGCTGCAGGGGCACGTGGTTGTTCTCAACTCCAAAGGATGGATCAGTTTTCTGCAGGCACAATCGCTGCAAGGTTTTTTTGACTGGCTCGCCGAACCGCAGCAATCTGATGCGCTTGCTATTTTTGCGCACCCCGGTTTTCACACCTACAGGAACTGGTTTGATTTGCGTCATTTCAAACTAGATGCGCGAGTGCGGCAGAATTTTATCGGTGTTGAAACCATTCATAAGAACGTTTGGCAGAAGTCGCTGCGCGGCTATCGCGGTCGGGTTTCGCATCTCGATGAAGCCCTTGCCGCCGGATGGTGGCTCGGCCCGATAGCCTCGCAGGACAATCACATACCTTCGTGGGGTGTAGCAGATCACGGCCGCATCGCGGTTTTGCTCGATGAGCTGTCGAAAGAATCATTGCTTTCGGCTCTCTCAAAGAGGCGCTTCTACAGCACACAGAGTCCCCAGCTTCAGCTGGCGTTGGGTTTGTATGACGTGCGCGGGCTGCGTGCGCAGATGGGTGATTCTTTGAATCGCAACGACATCGGCGAGGGTGAGGTTTTCCTGAGGCTGCGCATCCTTGAGCCCAATCCACTGATGCGTCCGCAAAAAATCGAATTTCTCATCAATGGTCGTGTGCGCCGGGAGTTGAAGTTTCTTGATAATCCCTCACCTGCAAATGAAATGGGTTTCCTGAGTGAAAAGGCACAAAGGACATCGTGGTTGGGTCGACTTCTAAACAATGGTCTTGTGACGGTCTCACCGTTTGATTTGGTTTTGAACGTCCGCGAGCCGGCTGAGCCGGAAATTTTTGACGTGCATGTTCCCTTGAATCTGGCGGAGTGTCCGCGCAAGAAGGGGGCTGTCTTGGAGTCGCTGTCGTCTGTTGTGGTCAGATTCTATCAGGGAGATGGCGGACAATTTCTGACACAAACTTCGCCTCTCGCTGTTGTCTGTCGTTGAGGCGCGTAGCTTACGCCCGCGTTGGCGGGTGTTTCGTTATCTTGCATTCCACTTTGTTTTGATTTTGATGACTTTTTTAGGGCCGTCGCCGGTTGCCTTGCCCGCTGAAGAGAGTTGCGCCGCGGGCTTTGCAATTGGTTCGTTGGCTATCACGACGTCCTCTGTCGAAACGATGGTCACGGAGTTATTGTCGGCTGTTTCGAGATTTTGAGAATCCTCGGCAACTGGTTTTTCCTGGGTGAGCTGTCTGTCGATTTCTTCAGTGCTGAAGATGGCTTCATCTTCTTCAAGGCTGTAATCTCTATTCAGATTGTAATCTTGTCCACAAGCCGTCATGCAGATTGCACTCATCAGCGTGATTATAATGTTGGTCTTGGTTCTCATGGACAGGCCTCCGATTTTATTTCGTCCTCTATTAATACCTTTCGGAGTTTAAATTTTCTTATTTATAGGGCGTAACTCCTGAATTAAAATAAATTCAATTATTTTAGACATTTGAGTGTTTAAAAATAATTTTAAAGACGGGCAAGGAGTAACGAAAATGCTCCGATTCTCGTCGGGCGCAGCGGGGTGGAGCCTATGGACGCGGGCGGAACTGCGGCCGCGACATAAAGAGGAGGAGCGCAGTTCCAAGCAGACCAAGAATGATCAGCGGCACGTCACCCACGCGTGCGTAGGGTGTTTTGTTTTCCATAACGGGAAGCTTGGCAATCGCGAAACCTCGCGACATCAGACCAAGCATTTGTGTTGCTGGTTCGCCGGTGGGAGTGAGGGCCACGCTCGGGCCGGTGTTGGCTGCCAAAACAAAACTGCGGCCGTTTTCGATGGCGCGGAAACGTCCGAGCTGCAAAAATTCAAACGCCGCGTTGCTTTTCCACATCCACAGGAAATTTGCCTGATTCACGTAGATGGATGCGTTGCCGAGTGTGGACTGTGCGCGAGTGAGGTCCGCCGAGATGGCATCAAAGCAGATGAGCGGTGCTACGGAATCGAATGGCGTGTAAGCCAGCGCATCGTAGGATGTTCCACGTCCAACCTTGGAAACGTTGTTGACGTTGTCGCGGACGAGGTCCCCAAGCCAGGGGAACTTTTCTTCCAGCGGGACAGATTCGCCAAACGGCATCGGAATCCACTTTTTGAACTTTTGACTGACCGAACCGTCGGTTCTCAGTAAAAA
>JBEDKY010000399.1:0-11843 GCA_041171905.1 Pseudomonadota bacterium | reverse complement strand
TTACGGGAATCGTGCGGGGACATGACTATTGCTTTTTGTCAGCAATCGATAAAATTGAAGCTCTTGACCCAAGCGAAATTGAAGCAGAACAGGATCCCTCTGTAGGTGCAAAGCGCACTCTCGTCTACCTTGAAGCTCATTTGCGTAGACTGCTTCCCCGCAATGGGGCTTTGTATTTGGGTCAACATGGAGCCTTTAATCCCTACCAATATCAACTCTTACCAGCAGCCCGCGCGCTTCATAAAATCAGACCCCGAATTCTCATTGGTGATGCAGTCGGTCTGGGAAAAACGATCGAGTGCGGGATACTACTTTCAGAGTTGATTCGACGCGGCTGTGGGCGCCGAATTTTGTGCGCAGTGCCAAAGGCAACATTGGAACAGTTTCAAGGCGAAATGTGGGGCAGATTCTCAATTCCTCTTCACCGGCTTGACTCTGCTGGAATCCAAAGGCTGCGACAAGATCTCCCAAGCACGATGAACCCATTTTTTCACCATGATAAAGTCATCATTTCTCTGGACACTCTGAAAATTGATACCTATCGCAGAAACATCGAGGACTGCGAATGGGATGTTGTGGTTATCGATGAAGCACACAACGTGGCTAACAGAACCGATGGGCTGTTGGGTTCCAAGAGACATCAGGTCGCTCGGCGCTTGGCGGATCGAGCTCGAGCTCTGATTTTGCTTTCAGCAACTCCGCATGATGGTACCCCTTTCGGATTTTCTTCGCTTATAAAACTTATCGACCGTGCCGCAGTCGCCAACGACGACGCATACACGTTGGATGAAATTAAGCCGCACTTCATTCGAAGAACCCGAAGCCGAGTAACAGCACAACTTGGTAAGATGCACGGGCGAAGGAGCAAGATCTTAGAAGTTCCTCTTTCGAAACATGAGGCTCATATTCTAGATTCGATACACAATCTGAAGTTGGAGCATGCAAACTCGGCTCGAGGTGGCACATCAGGATTTCGTGAGCTGTTTACAACAACCCTCATAAAGTCATTTCTATCGTCTCCTCATGCACTCGCAGAAACCCTTGAACGCAAAATAAAGAACCTAAGAGATCCGAAAACGCGCTTTTTTGAATCAGCTGAACGCGACGCCAGACAACTTGAAGAGGTTTTACAAAAAATAGACTTGAAGGAGTCGTTTAGCAGACTGACACAACTAAAGTCATTCATTGCATCTAACCCAGTTTCTGCTGATGAAAGGATTGTAATATTCACGGAGCGCCTTGCAACTTTAAACGCAATTCGTGATTTTTTCATCAAAGAAAACATCGTCCAGGCCGAATTCAATCCTAAAATAGATATTCAAGCCAAGGGCAACCTGGTTGCTTGCGCCGATGGTAGCCTTAGCGACAGAGACCTGACCACAATTGTGAAGGCCTTCCAGAACTCAAAAAGCGGCATACGAATACTAATCGCGAGCAACGTAGCCTCAGAGGGCCTCAACCTTCATACGACCTGCCACAAACTTGTCCACTTTGACCTTCCTTGGAGTTTCATCACGTTAGAACAAAGAAACGGGAGAATTGACCGCCTAGGACAGACCCGCGTCCCCGAAATTACATACTTCGCCAGCAAGGTTTCGGCCGAGGACGAAAAACTCAAAGATGACTTTTGGATCGTGCGAAAGCTTCGGGCGAGGATCGATGTAGCTGCCCGTGATCTTGAAGAGGATTCTCTCGCCCAAGGACTAACCGATGGAGCCACAGAGGAAGCAATCAACACAGAGCGCTTTCAACAAAATAAGCTAGACAGCGAAGAAGCCATTGACCCCATTCTAGCGCTCATAGCTGGTTCAACAAGCAACAGCGATTCTGAGGTCACGGGTGGAGAAGAACTCTACACAAAGCAACTCGCAACTCTTTTCCCTGGGGCTCCCAAAGCATTCGTGCTTACTGCAGCTGAACTTCTTGGCATTGAAACAGAGCAAAGGGAATCTGCGATTGATCTTAAACTCACTCCTGAACTCCGACGGGAAGCAAAGACATGGCCCAGGGAATTTAGACCAAGAGACGAAGATAAAAGTCTTGTGCTTGAATCAAGCGTCGAACGTATGACCACATACTATTTGAACTGCATACGAAACGCGGAGGAAATCAGACGTTCGTTTTTGAACGAAATTCATCCTGCAATTGCGCTTCTCGAAGACGCCGCCCTTCATCTCTTTCCGGGCAAAAAGATTCCAATGGTATCATCTTCGAAAACACCAAAAGGAGATACTGTAGTCCTCTGTCAGGGCACGCTTTTTAACAATCTAAATGAACCCGTTTTTCAGGCATGGGAAGCGATAAGCTTCAGTAGTGGCAGCGCGAAAGCGCGTCCGATTTTCGGCGGAGACCTTTTTGATAACGAACGATTGCACAGGGTAGCGGATTGGGTTCGAATGCAGTGTGAGAGCGCCCAAAAGAAAAAGGTTCTTACCGACGAGAACAAGCTGGCAGCCATTGCAGAACAAAGTATTTCAAAAATGCTTGAGGTTACGAATGCAGCTCGAGATAAACGGTCCACAAGTCTTCGAGAAGTCCTCGCAAATGAGGCTCGCCGGGTACAGGCATGGAAGAAATCAAGAGAATTGTATCTAAATCAACTCAAAAATGCCGGTTCAAAAAGCTTTGTAACCGCAGAGATCCGGGCACGTGCAGAACATGCAAAACGTGAACTTCAAGGTATGGAAACCGAGTATAAGAACTTAAACGACTTTATAAACAAAAGCTTGGCAACCAATTCACAGCCAGATATTCAAATTCTCGCTGTGTTTGTGGGGGTATAATTATGACAAAGAGAGCCACAAAACCAAAAGCAATGAGCAATGCAAATGAAGTCGGCCAAAGTGGAAAATTGCAAGAAGGTAAAGTCGTTCGCTCTCGCAATTTCTACCCAACACATTACCTCAATGAAGTCTTTGCGGAAGACGTCGCCGGTCTTTCAGCAAATGGCAAATCCATTCTCCAACTTCGGCAGGATGCCCTCAAAACGCTGGCAACAATATCTGATGCTCACTACACAATTTCAGAAGCAGAAGACAACCTTAGAGCGCTTGCAAGACAGGTCATCAATGCACTTGGTTTTTATGAACACAACTCCCAGATTGCTCGGAATTCGACAGAGCTCACAATAGAGAACGCTGGCCGAGGAAGGTCAGTGTATTCCTTAAATTTGGAGACGCGAGTTCATCTTAAGGACGGGTCAGAAATTTGGATTGTTACAGAGCCGTCTGTGAACTGCAACATGCTTCAGTGCGAGACAATTCTTGAGGCAAGCTGCTCAATAGCAATGAGAGAAACAGACAACGTCGAGGAATTGAAGTGGCGAGAGCTAATTAACCAAGTGTTTGATTCTGACCACTTCAACGTGACTTGGCTATTGTTGTCAACCGGAACGACGTTGTGTCTTTTCGAGCGAAACCGGTGGATTGAAGAGCATGAAGCGTGGCTTGAGGCAGACCTGAGGGAGCTTTGGGAATTAAATTCTCCCGAACATGCGAAAATGGTTGATGTGCTCTTTTCCTCTAAGGCATTTGCAATTAGCAGCCCAGAGAGCTGGCATAACCTCATTGCGACCAATGCGCACAAAAAGGCCACTGAAGTCTCGAGGGCTCTTCGTGACACTGTTCGGCAGTCAGTTGAACTGCTTGCAAATGAGGTTCTTGCCCTGCACGCCAAAAAGAAACTCGCCTATTGGCATGACCGTGACCTCGAAAAGGCTGAGGACCGAGATACCTGTTCGCGTGAACTCTTCGAACAAGTACTTCGAGTCGTTTACCGAATGCTTTTTATCTTAGTTGTTGAGGGACAGCCGCAGTCAAAGCGAGCCCTTCCCATTGAAGCCCAAGCGTACCAACAGGGAATCTCGTTGGAAAAACTTCGAGACCTCGAAAACATAACACTCGTTGGCGACGCAGCATCAAGTGGATCATTTATATGGCAAACGTTACAGCATCAAACTAGGGTTTACTTTTCAGGCTTTAATCCGACAAGACCGACAAACACACCCACCGACGACCGAACTGATTCTCTTGGATTTTGTTTTCCTCAACTTGGAATCCATCTTTTTAATCCTGCCTCGACACCACTTTTTGAAGATCTCAACATCTCGGATCGCACGATGCAGCAAATGATCCGAAGACTCTCACTTGCACAGACAGGAACCGGGAGATCCAAGCGTACATATCGAGTCTACTATGGAAGCCTCTCTCTCAATAGACTTGGCGAAGTTTATGAAGGCCTATTGAGCTTGCGTCCTCAGATCCTCGACGAGAACATGTACGTTCTTGTTCGAGACCCAAAAGAACATGCTCCGAAGCTTTTGCCTGTTTCTAAAGCTAAAGATCACAAAAATGAATTGTTCGAATATGACGATTCAGGCAACAGGATTGTTCGTCAGAAAAGAGAGTTTGCACTTACGCCAACTGGTTTTGAGCGTAAGCTTTCCGCCAGTTACTATACCCCAGAAGAACTCACGAATTTCCTCGCATCTGAGGCAGTCGATTGTTTGCTTGGAAAAGAAGAACGGGCAAAGAATTACGAGGAAATCTGCATCAGAATCCCTCGAATCGAGAATCTGAAAATTTGCGAACCAGCGATGGGAAATGGTGCATTTTGTAATGCGGTAGTGAATGAGTTATCAACCCGCCTTGCGAAACTGTATGTTCAGCGGGCTGAATTTTCGTCTCTTGAGCCATCAAAATTCAAACTTCCGCAAGTTGAAATGAGCAAGAGTTTCGAGGAACAGCGGGGACGCGCAAAGGAGCATATCCTCCGAAATGGAGTCTATGGAGTAGACCTGAACCCAACCGCTGTCGAACTGGCAAGAGTAAGTCTTTGGCTCAATGCTCTCCACAAGGGAGGAGACCTGCCATATCTCGACCTCAAGCTCAGATGTGGAAACTCACTCGTCGGCGCTTGGATTAAGCGCTACCGAACCGAGACCGACAAAGCACCACACTTTTTATTTCCGATGCCAGAAATGCTTGATGCCCATCTTGACGGAAAATTCCTAGGCAACAAAAGGCGACCCTTTCTCAACATAGATGAAAGAGCATTTGTGCAGTCTCGTAAGTCCGAGCTGTCCGAATTTTCGGCAATGCGTAAGGGAATATCCGATCTAAAATTGAAGAAGCGTTTGCTAGAGCTGACAAATAAGATTGACACCCTGTTCGATGCTCATGCTGCAATGCGAACTAGGTTCCAGGATGAGGTCTCCAAAGAGTTTTCTCTGAGCCCTGCAAGTCGAGAGTTGAGGGCCATGAAGTTCTTCAAAGAAGACACCGCATATAATCAGCTGCGCGGCATGATGGATTTGTGGTGTTCATTATGGTTCTGGCCACACAGTGAGATTAAACAGTTTCCAACAACCGAATCATTTCTTCAGGCAATGGAATTCTTCGCGGAGACGCCCTGTGCTTACGGCGGACCCGAACTGGAAAAACAGATTGCAGCATCTGGGTTGAAGTTTTTATCCACAGCGAGAAGCGTCTCACTAAAGGAAAGATTCTTTCACTGGGAATTGGAGTTTCCAGAAGTATTTGCCAACGGTGGGTTCGATTTGGTTCTAGGAAATCCACCTTGGGCTCCTGTTCGTTGGGATGAAGGCGACTTTTTTGATTCTCTAGACTTTGGGGTGAGTGCAACTGAAGGTGATTCAGGAACGAGAAACAGGGAGTATGATGCGATTCTACAAAGGAGTCGAAAAAACGAGTTTCTTTACAAAGAAGCCTACTGTAATCGTTCAGCAAATGTTACTTTTTTGAATTTGTCCGAGACCTACGAATTCAAGGATTCATCGACAACAAACACTTATAAATTTTTCTATCAGAGGTTTTTGCAAGTTACTAAACAAAGCGGCATCCATGCCATGATTGCACAGGATGGTTTGGTGACCGATGATGGTAATGTCTCTATAAGACCATCGTTCTATGCCGAGCTGGAAAGAGGCTATCGATTTTGGAATGAATTGCAGCTTTTCTCTGAAGTTGATCATCACGTTCAATACTTCATTTGGCTTTCTCGAAGAGGAAAAAGGAAGGCCAATTTTGAATTCATTGACAACCTATATCACCCCGAAACGGTATTCCGGTGCCGACAGGAATCCATGCAGGCGCCTTATCGAGGCATGAAAGACGAAAATTCGAAGTGGGAACTTCGGGGGCATCCAAAGCGTATAATTCGAATGGATGAGGAGCGAATGAAAGTGCTTGCTTCAATTACTGGAAGTATTGAAGTCTTGAAAACATCTCTGCCCATCGTGCATGGTGAGGTTGAACTTGCTATGCTTGCTGCACTTGGAAGCCAGCCGAATAAGCTCAAGCTTGGTGGCGATGTCTATTTTTCTCCTATGTTTCACGAAGCACAGGCTCCTCGCGATGGCTTAATCAGAAAAAAACCACACCATGGGAAAGGTATTGAGCGCTCGGTACTAACTGGTCCCAATGTTTTCGTTGCCAATCCAGCATTCAAGCAGCCAAATCCCGGATGCAGGAATAACCTTGATTATTCGGAGATCGATTTGTCTGATATCTCCGATGACTTTTTTCCGCACACGCTTTACGAAACAACAGACGCAGGTTTGAAAAGCGATCGCTACAACAAACGCACTCCGTGGGGTGTTAGAGAAGTTGATGAATACCGCCTTGTTGGGCGGGCAATGGTGGGTGTTGCTAGCGAACGAACCCTCTCAGCGGCAATTTGTCCACCAAAGGTTTCACATATAAATGGACTTTTTTCGCTCTCGTTTAAAGAGCAGAAGAGTTTGGTTGAGGCTGCTTCTTTGTGGAGTAGCTTGGTTCTCGATTTCCTCACTCGATCGATGAGTGGTGGAAACTGTAATCAAAGGATGATTTCGAAATTTCCGGTGCTCACGAAGCAACAGAGGGGAAATCCTCTTCTATCACATCTATTGGTTCGAACTCTTCGATTGAATTGTATTTCTTCGCACTATTCGGAGTTATGGCGGGTGTCCTGGAGTCAAGGATTTTTGAATGCAACCATTCCTTCGAAATATTCACCAAACTTTGATTATTCGAAATTGAGTTCTAGTTGGCAACGAAACAGCGTAATTCGAGACGCCCACGAGCGTGAGCAGGCTCTCTGTGAAATCGATGCTATTGTTTCAATACTATTTGGGATTTCAAAACAGGATTTGCTGGATTTGTATCGTTCCCAGTTTGGAGTTCTTCAGAAGAACCTGCAAGACTTTCCAAATCAAATTCCAGATCCCGAGAAATTTCATTTCCCGCGATATAAGGCAATGGATGAAGCGTATGATGCATGCCTCGAAGTCCTAAACAAGCCAAATCGAATGAAACTCGCGTAAGAGGTCCAAGAGGTATGGAAAGACCTGTTCTGCCCGCACGACTTGCTCTAGACCTTTTGGAGGAGGTTCAGGCGTTTGTTGCAGCAACGCTATATGTTCGTGACGCTTCAACCCGCGAAGCCATCATGCAATGCCTTTTCAAAGACAATCCGATGGTGAAAGGCCCGTTTCTTCAGGTTCGGCTTCCATACAGAAGCACTGAAATCGAAGAATGGCCGCTGCATCAATCATTGAAGCTCCCCTATCCTCCATATGCTCATCAGCTCAAAGCATGGTCTCGCCTGAGTGCTGAGCCCTCACTGCCAACACTTGTGACGACTGGAACAGGGTCCGGAAAAACAGAATGCTTCCTCCTTCCTATTTTGAATTATCTTATTTCACAAAAGAAGGCGGGACTTAATAACGGTGTCAAGGCTCTCATTTTGTATCCTATGAATGCACTTATCGATGACCAAGGCGAGCGCCTCGCAGAGCTGGCAAACAAGGTTAATAAAGAGCTGGGGTTTGAGGGTGAGCAGGCGATCCGGATTGGTCGCTACACTGGCGGCGGGGGGGCAAGTCGCGAAATGAACCCCAATGCTCCCAAACAGGTCATCGATTCTCGTGAGGCGTTGTGTTCGAATCCACCCGATATCCTTTTAACAAACTACAGAATGCTCGACTTCATGCTCTATCGTCCAGAGGAACAGTCGTTCTGGGGCACAGCGACTCGAGAGGCTTTCAGGTTTCTTGTTCTCGATGAATTGCATACTTTTGATGGCGCTCAAGGAGCAGATGTTGCATGTTTGATCCGTCGATTTCGACTCAAGCTCGCGGGTAAAACGTTCTGCTCAATTGGAACATCGGCAACCATCGCGGGTGGAAATGTTTCTGAACTTTGCACCTTCGCGACAAAACTCTTTGGTGAACAGTTCACACCAGAGTGTGTTGTCACTGAGAACATCCTCTCCAAACACGAAGCGATAGTAAAGGTCAACACGACTCTCCCCCGTCAACCCAAGGCTGTTGTTACACTTCCTGCGCTCGTCGGGGTCTCACATGAGGGATATTCGGCATATCTGGCTGCTCTTCAGATGAGATGGGGGGCTCCCAATGATCCGGAGGAAGCCGGCCGATGGCTTCTCTCACATCCGCTGCTACATGACCTTCTTGATGCGAATGGAAGCTGGGAAAGCTTGGAAGAGGCGGCTGTGAGATGTTCCGTTACTCCTGCGATCCTTTGTGAATTTGTCGATCTTGTTGCATGGGCTCGCAGGCAGAATAAGCAGCCGCTTTTTCGCATACAGTGTCAGGTTTGGGGTCAAGAAAGTCGTCGACTTGGTCGCGAGCTCAGCAAAAATCCAAAATTTGTACGAATGGTGGATGGCTTAGCCACTGCTGAAACTAATTTGTCGCACGTCCTGCCGGCTGTAAACTGTAGCGACTGCGGTGCAGCGGGATGGGTCACTCAGTTCATAGGTGATTGGGACGCGAACACTTCTTTAGGATTAATTTTTGATCGGCGAACAATTATCAATGCATATATGCGCAACAAGGCTCATATACTATTTCCCAGACCCGAAAAAGCTGAGCCCGATGCTTCGGAAGTCTACTACTCACGGATAACAGGGCGGCTCCATAAGGGTTCCCCTGAGGATTCATCCGAGGATTCGATTCCGTTAGTTTATCGCTTTCAAGCGAACGCAGACGACCGCATTTTTGCTGTGAAGAAGAATCAAGTGTCCGATCGGCCGATGAGATGCCCAGAATGCGATAAGAAATTGAGTCTTCGGATGAGTGCTGTGAGCGGGTCTCTTCTGACGAGCGTATTGGGCGGCGCGTTTCTCTCCCATCCGGCGAATCCAGACGATAGGAAACTTCTTATCTTCAACGACAGTGTGCAGGATGCAGCACACCAAGCTGGATACGTCAGTCATCGATCATTTCGCTTCGGACTTCGCCGATTTGTATCTGCTCTCGTACGAGAGAGTTGCACAAAAGAAAAAACAAACCTCCGGCAACTCAGAAGCTATCTCAAAGATAATATTTTAGCGCTATGTGATAGAGCAGAGGGAGAAGAAACGTCTGAACGGCACGAAGCTCGAATGAAACTCGCGACTCTTATCCCAATCGACTTATGGCAGCGTTTCGAACACTCCGGCACAACTCAGCGCTTTTTTACAAAGGATTTAGCTGGGAAAATCGTCGACAGACTTTCTTGGGAAACGTGGTTTGAGTTGACAATCAACTCGTCACTGGGATGGAGTCTGCGAAAAACAGGTCAAGCTGGAGTGGAGCCATCCAAGGAAGTCGTTGAAATATGGCTGCAAGCTCTGAACCAGACGATTCTTCGCCATCCCGAAACAGCAAGCATCTCTGATAAAATGGCTTTTATTCAGGGCATATTGCGCAGATTTGTCGAACTTGGCGCTGTGTATCACGAAGATCTATCTGGGTGTTATGCAGCACGCACTTTTTCCCTTTGGCCCATTCGTAACCACAAGAGCCACCTGAGGGCACTCTTTGGTTTTGGGACCTCACTTCCTGGCCTCGTAAGCTTGCGCAACGGACAAGAACGCAAAGAAAAGGGTGAAAGAGAGGGGATGACATGGGTGATTTCCTCCAAAGGCGGAGCAACATGGTTTGAACAGTGGGGCAAGCACCACAATCTGAAAAGGCCAGATGCATTTTATATTGCGTTTTTCGGAACGCTACTTCAGTTCGAAAATTCAGGTTTAATTCGTGTACGCGACGATGGCGCAGGCGACTTCGTAATCTCCGATGAAATTCTCGAAGTTCGAAAAGATGGGTATAAGATCTACCGATGCAGCCACTGTGCACACCTTGAGGCAATCTCCTTTGAAACTAAAAACATAAAAATAAACTGCACACAATATCGATGCCGCGGGGAGTTAATGCCTGCAGCACAGGAGGCCGACGCATTTCGAACATATATGGGTCGGTATTACAACAGGCCACTGGTTGGCACCTGGGCGCACGCCCACACGGGTCAACTCGATGCTTCCGACAGGCGTCGTGTTGAAGATGCCTTTAAAGAGATGCGTCTGCCGGGAGATAAGGTACCTAGGGGCAAGAGGTTGCAGGTATTCAAACAACATCCGATCAACATTCTTGCTTGCACTCCAACGATGGAAATGGGGATCGACATCGGCGACTTGTCCTCGGTATTCCTGCGCTCTTTTCCACGTAGCATCGCAAGTTCCAATCAACGTCTCGGACGTTCGGGACGAAGGACAGGTAACGCCGTCAATGTTGCGGTAACAAAACTTGTGCCTCATGACCTTCATTACTGGAACGACCCCATGGCACTGCTTCAAGGTCGAGTGAGTACGCCAGGCTGCGAGTTTACGAATAGGCAAATGCTCTGGAGACAGTTCAATGCCTACTGCTTGGATACATATGCAATGCAAGCCGACTGCCCTGTACTTCCGAAACCGAACATCGACGACCCAGTCCCGCTCATTCAGCACCCCTTTTGGATGAACTTTCGAAAGTATTTGAAAGACCAATCTCCGGCTTTGCTAGCTCCGTTTTTGGACACAGTCTTCGCAAATCACCCGGATGGCACAAGCTACGCGCGGATGCGAGACCTCGACAAGTACTTTACTGAAGAAATCGAAAAGGAACAGTTGTGGCTCACAATAGCGCAGGCACTTACCAGAATTGATAAGAAAATTTCCGCAAGACGAGAACAGGCGATTGAAGCCAATCTACAAAAGGCAGAATCACAGTCTGTAATGGAAGCACCACAAAATGGCGAACTTCTTGAGAACGACGAAGTGACGACCAGGAACAATGAGCAAGTTACTGAAAAAGAAGGAGAGTATGCACGTCTGAATGGAGCCTGGGAGAAGATAAGCGACGATACTTATATCCTCTCGATGTTAGGGGACGAGGGTGTTTTGCCTAATTACGCCTTTCCAGAGTCAGGAATTCATTTAGAAGCATCAATTCGTTTACCTACCGAAAGAACAGATGGAAACGAAGCACAGAAACCCACGTACAAGAACATAACTATATCTCGCCCACCACTTCAGGGTCTACGTGAACTTGCCCCCGGTCAAACCTACTATCTGGATGGATTCAAGATTCCGATTGTCCGAATAGACGCATCTCCTCTAAAAGACGCATCTTGGAAAGTATTCTGTCGTGAGTGTGGCCAAACGAGCACCTTCAGCGAAGGTGAAGCCAAGCGCACTCTCGACATTCAATTTCACGATTGCACGCACTGTGGAGCTGAAGAGCAGCCAGTAATTCCCGTAGTTAAGTTAAATATTGCGGTCGGGCGAAGGGAGTTTGACCGCGCACAAATTCGGGATAACGAGGATGAGAGAGAGAGGAAAACTTCTCTCGTTGAAACCTACGTAAACTACCTTGATGGAGATACCAAAGAACATGCTGCCGAATTTCCACCAATGAGATCCACCCAATTTCCTCGATAGAGATCCACTAAATTTCCATGATGGAGATCCACCTGATTTCCATCATTGAGATCCACCCCAAAAGAGTCCTGAGCGCT
>JBEDKY010000398.1:0-8811 GCA_041171905.1 Pseudomonadota bacterium | reverse complement strand
GGGTGAACAGCGGTCGGCCCACAAAACCGGCAGCTCTGCCTGCAGGTTGTTTGTTGCAAAGGCGAGACGGCCGGCACGCCCGGCATCGAGTGAACTGCAACGGTGTGTGTTTCCATCGGTGGTTTCTGCAAAGACCGATGCGCCACCAAAGTTTGCACTCAGAGCGGTGAGTGTGCCCAGCTCTTTGGGTAGCGTCAGTGTTGCCGACGTCAGCTGAGCGTCTTCGGCATCGAAAATTTTGAATTCCGACAGAGACTGCGGAAGTAAAACAAAACGTCCTTCCAGCCACATTGGCAACCATCGGCTGCTGAACTCCCCGCCGATCTCACGCAGTGAGGTGTTTTTTTCGCCGGTGATTTCATTTTCGCTGGAGCTGAAAAGAAGTGCGCGCTGGGTTGAGTCGGACGGGCGGATGATGATCAGTCCATCTTTTTTGGATGGTCTTCGCACGAAGCTCACATCTTTCAACTGAACGAGCGGCTGTGTTGTGAAAAAGTCATTGATGACCCATTCACCCTCATGCTGCAAACTAAGTTTTGCACTCGGCGATTGTGCGGAAGGTTTCACGAGCAGCTCGCCGTTGACCACCACCGACCTGCGCTCTGTGAGCGTTTTGCGCACGTCCGATGAGAGTGCCCGCAATTCGTCGCTGGTCAAAAACGTGCGCACGATCTGCAGCCGCACGCTGTGAAGTGCAGCTCCGTCACGCACCAGCAGCAGGCTGTCGCCCTGCGCAGAGCATTGCGGCTGACCTTCGCTGGCTTGTGTAGCCGTTGTACTTGTCACCTCGGTGAGCGACAATGGAAGTTGATCTGCAGCCGCTGCGGCAGCGAGATTTTTGCTGATTACGAACTGCTTGTTGAACTGCTCGCCTGCGCCTGTGTCGGCCGCGCGCTGCAGTTGACGAATCTGAATCAAACACCCTTCGCTTGCAGCCGATGGCAAAACAATCCCGATCGGTGCGACTTCGTCAAAGAGGATTTCGCCTGCACGACTTCCGGCGGGGAGGTTTAATCCGTTCAACGTTCCTTCGCTGCGAAGCGATTCTTCCCGAAAGAGAGGGCTGCTGCTGAAAACGAGGAAGAGCATCATTCCGGCAACGGCCAGAATGACGCTCAAACCGACAACAGTGATCAACCCTGACGAGAGTTGGTCGATAACCAAAGCCCGTCGGCGAGTTTTATACAAAGGTCTTAGCCTCCGGTGACAACACCCAGTTTAGAGCGCTCTTGCTGAATGATTTTCGGCGGGAGTGCGATGTAGCCGTTCTTTTCAACGGCCTCTTGTCCTTGTGCAGACAATACGTAGAGCAGGAATTCGCGGCGCGCAGGATCAAGTGCCTGAGTAGGCGCCTTGTTGATATAAAGCAACAGGTAACGTCCGAGTGGGTAGGTACCCTCAAGCGCTGTTTCGTTGTTTGCAGGAACTGCTTCTTTGCCAGCTTTGAGCGAAAGCGGAACTGCTTTCACAGCGTCAGTTTTGTAGCCGATGCCGCTGTAGCCGATGCCGTATTTGTCGGATGCAATGGCCTGTACGACAGCAGCGGAGCCGGGCTGCTCCTTGACGTTGTCTTTGAAATCACCCTTCGCCAGTGCGTGTTCTTTGAAGTAGCCATAGGTGCCCGATGCGCTGTTGCGGCCATAAAGCTGGATAGGCTTCGTTGCCCACTCGCCGGTCAGTCCGAGGTCGCCCCAGGTTGCGACGTCTTTGCCCGCGCCGCTCTTGCGAGTTTTGGAGAAAATCGCATCGACGTCCTGCATGCTCAATGATGTGATTGGATTGTCACGGTGCACGTAGACAGCCAATACATCGAGTGATGTTTTGACCGCTGTTGGTTCATAGCCGAACTTCTTTTTGAATGAAGAAATTTCTTCACTTTTCATCGGACGGCTCATCGGTCCGAATTGCGCAGTGCCCTCAATCAGAGCTGTTGGCGCGGTTGCCGAGCCTTTGCCTTCAACTTCGATTTTGACTCCGGGGTACATCTTACGGAAACCTTCGGACCACAGCGCCATCTCATTGTTCATGGAGTCTGAGCCAATCGACTTGAGCGTGCCGCTGACGCCCGAAGTTGCTTTGTAGACGGGGAGCGCTTCTTTTGCCGCTGCCTTTGAATCTGACTTGGATTTGGCAGCGCCTGCAGCGGATACGCTGCCAAGGCTGAACGCGAGCATTGCTGCTGAGGCAAAACGAACAAGCTTCATCTGATGAACCTCCAAAGTTCTTTCATTGTCCGGCCTTCCGGACGCACCCCGTTGCTACAGGCCGAGACGGCAACATGCAAAGTTCCCTTGTGAACAATTTGTGAACCCGATTGGACCTCAAAATCTGCAATTGTGTCTTCACCCGCGTCGGCGAGGCTCAGTGGCAGGGCGTCGGGCGGTTGTGGTTTTCAGATTTCGCCTGTGATAGTAAGAGTTCTGCAAACTGTTTGTCTTCTTTATAGTTCTTCGAGGGATGAGGGAGCTGCCCATGCACTTAATCTGGAAACGTCCGGACGGATTCCACAATGCGACTCCGGAAGACTTCCGGCGTGTCACGCTGAGTAACGGTGCGAGTCTGTGGCTGCACAGGTCTGAGTGTGATTGGTACCCTTTTCAGGTCAATGGCGACTGGGCAAGTCAAGAACACACCGTACGGCTCAACCGCATGGTGAACTTGCTGGATGCCAACGATGAAGATTGGAAAGTCTTTGTCGATCAGGATTGCGGCGACGACCTTTCTCCCAACGCAACGCCGGACAAACATGCCAAGGGACTCGTTGAATGGCTCGAAGGGCTCAAGGGATGCCTGCGTGGAAACACGTGGGAAGTGGACATCATGACCTGCGCTCTGTCGGATGCTCAGAAGCGTTTAAAGGACGTGCGTTCGCCGGCATAACTGCCACTCTCTGTTGTGAATGCTGCATTTGAGCAAACTGCAAATAAAAAAATCCCGGCTCGCGAGAACCGGGATTTTTTTGTTCGTGCGACTTTTAACTTTCAGCCGAGCTTCACGCCGGCTTTTGCAGCGTAAGCTTCGATGCCGATCTTGTTGATCGTGCGCAGAGCCGACGTGCTGACGCGCAGACGAACGCTGCGGCCGAGTGACGGAACGTAAATGCTTTTGTCCTGAAGGTTAGCCTGCAGGCGAACTTTGGTTTTGTTGTTGGCGTGAGAAACGCGGTTGCCAACAAGGCTTGCTTTCTGAGAAAGTGCACAAATGCGCGACATGAGAAACCCCTTAATCATCGACACGACCATGGACCCCCGTGGTTAGCAGCCTGTTTTGAAAAAAGCAAGCGCAATCCCTCGGTCACAACCCGCAGCTGTTGACATGCGGACGACGCCGTCCATATTCGCCCATGTCCCATCAGGGAGGGCGTTCATGGAACAACAGGATAAAGATTCTCAGAACTTGCTGGAGAAAGACGGTGCCACCGGCGCGCTTGTGCCAGTCGGGAAACCTGCTTGGAGCGCCGCTGACGAAGGCGAAGGTCGTTCGGAAGGTCACAAAATTGTTATTCTTCCAGTCCGCAATGCGGTGTTGTTCCCACATAACGTCGTGCCCGTCACGCCGACGGCCGCATGGGGACTCGAGGCGCTGGAAAAGGCCGCACGCAAGGGAACGACCTTGGGAATTGTGGCAATCCGAGATGACGCCAAAGAACCGTTGCGTCCGCAAGATATCTACAAGTTCGGAACAGAAGCCAAGATTATCAAAGTCATTCGCTTTCCTGACGGTACCTCCGGTGCGGTCGTTCAAGGCACCCGCAGGTTTCGCATCCGCAGCGTCGTCATTGAGGAAAACAAGCCGGCGACTGCCGTGGTCGACTATCCCACAGCACAGAATCCGGAAGAATCGTTGGAGTTAGCGGCGCTCGAGCGGGGGCTCAAGCAGCTGATTCAAAAGGCTGTCAGCCTCAGCCCGAACATTCCCAACGAGGCAAACATCTTTATCGAGAACGTTGGCGATCCCCAGTATCTTGCCGATCTTGTTGTGCCGTACTTGAGTATCGACATTGCCGAGAAGCAGTCGCTGCTTGAGCTCGACGATGTCCTCGAGCGCTTGCGTCTGGTGCAGAAATACCTGGCGCGGGAAATTGAAATCCTTGAAATGACTCACCGCATCCAGTCGGAGATCAAAGGTGAAGTTGGCAAGCAGCAGCGGCGTTTTTACGTCAAAGAGCAATTGAAGCTGTTGCAGAAGGAATTGGGCGAGCTCGAGGGCAAGATTCCCTCTTCGCAGGGACAAGAGCCACAGGAGCTGCGCGAGCGAGTTGAGAAAAGCGCCATGCCGCACGAGGCCAAGACAGCCGCCCTGCGCGAAATCGACAGAATGGGCGTCATGCAGGCGGGCAGTCCGGAATTCTCTGTCAGTCACACCTATGTCAACTGGCTTCTCGACATGCCGTGGGGTGTTTACACCCAGAAAAAAGTTGATCTCGCAATTGCAAGAAAATTGCTTGAGAGTGAGCATTATGGTCTTGAAAAAGTCAAACGCAGGATTACGGAATTCCTGGCTGTTTACGCACTCAAAGGAAGTCTCAAGGGGCCGATTCTGTTGTTGGTCGGGCCGCCGGGAGTCGGCAAGACGAGCCTTGGCAAATCAATCGCCAAGGCGCTCGGTCGAAAGTTTCATCGCATCGCTCTTGGTGGCGTGCGTGATGAGTCTGAAATCCGCGGGCACCGGAGAACTTATGTCGGCGCGTTGCCGGGCAAGATTGCCGAGGCACTCAAGAAATCAGGAAGCATGGATCCTGTGATTCTGCTTGACGAGGTCGACAAGATATCTGCTGACTTCCGAGGCGATCCTTCCTCGGCATTGCTGGAAGTTCTCGACTCCGAACAAAACCACACATTCACCGACCATTATCTCAACGTGCCGCTCGACCTGAGTCAGGTGCTTTTCATCGGCACTGCGAATTCGCTGTCGACCATTCAAGGGCCGTTGCGCGATCGCATGGAGATTGTTGAGCTCGACAGCTATACGCTCGATGAAAAGGTCAACATTGCGCAGCGCCATCTGCTTGCGCAGGTCACAGACGAGCACGGACTGAGCGGTCGTCTGGATGTGAGCGTTTCCGATGAACTTCTGGCAGATGTCGTGCGCGGTTACACCCGCGAGGCGGGAGTGCGACAGTTGCGGCGCGAGTTGTCGGCGTTGGCGCGCGGAATTGTCACTGATTTTGTCCAGTCCAAAGAATTTACGGCGCAGAACGCTCAGTCAGCTGTGGTTCCGGCCCGCAGAAAAAAGCTCCTGCGCAAAGCAGTGACGCGCAAAGACGTCGAAAAGATACTTGGTCCAAAACGATTTCTCGAGCAAAGCGCGCGGACAAGTTTGCCGCTGGGTGTTTCGACAGGTCTGGCATACACGCCGGTTGGAGGCGATGTTTTGCTGATTGAGGCAGCCTGTGTGCCTGAGAGCAGGGCGGCGCTAACAATCACCGGTCAGCTCGGTGATGTCATGAAAGAAAGCGTGCAAACAGCGCTTGGCCTGGTCAAGTCGATGGCGTCGGTTTGCGGTGTCGAGCTGAAGAAGATCCAGTCCTCGGAGCTGCACGTGCATTTTCCGGCCGGTGCGGTGAAAAAAGACGGCCCCAGTGCAGGGATTGCGATTTTGTCCGCGCTGGTCGGACTCTATTCCGAGCGCAGTGTTCCTGCTGACGTCGCCATGACGGGTGAGATTTCGTTGCGCGGAGATGTTCTTCCGGTGGGTGGAATTAAGGAAAAAGTTCTTGCAGCGCAACGCTATGGCGTGAAACGGGTGCTTATTCCTCAGGAGAATCTTCGTGACCTCGAGGAAATTCCAGAAAGCGTGCGCAAATCGCTCTCAATTCAGGGAGTCCGGCGGGTCGAGGAAGTGTTGGCGGCCGTGTTTGGTATTACGTTCGAAGCTTCAGGCAAAACGAAGCGCTCTGTGGCAAAAAAGTCTGCACCCGTGCTGCGGAAAACGGCTCTGAAAAGCAAAGGTAAAAACCCTTCGAAGAAATTAAGGTAACAACAGACGTGCCTGTTTATTTGGATCACAACGCAACCAGCCCCGCACTGCCCGAACATCTTTCGGCGCTGTTTGCTCGTTTGCAGTCGGTGGCGGGCAACCCGTCGAGTCCACATGCTGCGGGACGCGCTGCGAGTGTCGCCCTCACGGATGCTCGCAAACAGGTTGCTGCAAGTCTGAGCGTGGATGCCGGTGAGGTCGTTTTCGTTTCCGGCGGTTCCGAGGCAAACAATCTGGCGACAACGGGAGTCCTTCATGCCGCCGGAAAAAACATGTCCGAAATGCACGCAGTCACCTCTGCAATCGAGCATCCTTGCATTCTCGAGCCGCTGGTTTTTTTGCGCGACAAACATGGCCTGCAGTTGACAATTCTGCCCGTCGACAAACACGGGCGGATGTCCGAACAGAGTTTGGTTGAAGCCATCCGAAGCAACACGGTGCTGATTGCAGTCATGGTTGCCAACAATGAAACAGGCGCGATCCAACCAGTCTTTCCGTTTGCTGAATGGTTGCATTCGGCCCGCTGGTTCAAGGCGCGCGCAGGGCAACACTGGCGTGAAAGCCAACAGTCAACCTGGCCCGAATGGGCGCGTGTTTTGCCTGAGAATGTAACTCAGGAACAACTGCAGAACCTGCATTTTCATGTCGATGCGGTGCAGGCCTATGGAAAACTTCCGCCGTCGGGCTGGTGGAGCGGCGGATACGATTCCGCGAGTGTGTGCGCACATAAGCTGGGAGGTTTGGCCGGAGTCGGTGCATTGATTCTTCGTCGCGGACGCAAGTTTCAACCATTGATTTTGGGTGGTGCTCAGGAGCGTTCGCGGCGCGCGGGTACCGAAAATCTTGCGGGTGTGTTGAGCCTCGCCGCAGTGGCACAAAAAATCCACTCGCCCGAATGGTGGACCGACGTTGAATTATTGATGCGCCGCAGAGAAAGACTGACAGCTGCGCTGAAAGACTTCGCCGGAGTCACGCTGAACACTCCGTCTGAGGGTGTCTTGCCAAACACTGTGAACTTTAGCGTCGACGGTACACGCCGCCGCGGCGAGGACGTGTTGCTTGAGCTCGACATGCGCGGCTTTTATGCAAGCAGTGGTTCTGCCTGCAGCAGTGGTGCAAATCGTCCGTCACACGTGCTGATGGCGCAGCGCAACGATGCTGTTTTGGCTCGCAACGCTGTGCGTATTTCGCTGGCACCGTCGACCACCGACGGCGAAATTGATGCGCTTCTCGGCGCGCTGCGTGAAATTCTATCCGACCGTTGAAAGCTCTGACATTTCGCCCTATAGCTCGCCCAGCGGTGGCTGATGCCGCACAAATCACTCAACAATTGTCTGGGCGGTGCGATGATGGACACAGAACTTCTCGTTTTTAGTGGCAACGCAAACCCTCAACTTGCAAAGCGCATTTGCGAATGGCTCGACGCGCCGCTTGGCTCGGCCCTCATCGGCCGTTTCTCGGATGGTGAGACTCGCGTTGAAATCGAGTCAAACGTCCGCGGTCGCGACGTTTTCGTGATTCAGCCGACATGCGCTCCGGCCAATGAACACATTATGGAGCTGCTCATTACGGTCGACGCACTGCGTCGTGCCAGTGCCCAGCGCATCACTGCGGTCATTCCCTACTACGGATATGGCCGGCAAGAGCGCAAGAGTGCGCCGCGCACGCCCATCACGGCAAAACTCGTTGCCGACCTGCTTGAAAGTGCAGGAGTGAGCCGCATTCTCACCCTCGAGTTGCACACGAGCGCAGTTCAGGGCTTTTTCAATGTTCCGGTCGATCATCTGTTTAGCAAACCGGTCTTTTTTGAACATCTCTCGCGCATGGAGTTGGTCAACCCGATTGTTGTTTCGCCTGATGCGGGCGGAGTGGAGCGCGCGCGCGCACTTGCAAAGCTGCTTGATTGCGGGCTTGCCATTGTCGACAAACGCCGCGATCGTCCTGGGGTGTCGCAGGTCATGCATCTGATTGGTGACGTCAAAGACAAAACAGCTATCCTCGTCGACGACATCTGCGATACCGCCGGCACACTGAGTCAGGCGGCAAACGTACTCAAAGAGCGGGGAGCGAACCGCGTCATTGCGGCCGTAACCCATGGCATTCTGACTGGTCCTGCGGTGGAGAGAGTCGAAAAGAGTGCCATCGACACGCTGCTGCTGACAGATTCTATTCCCCTGCGCCCCGAAGCCGCCGCGTGTAGCAAGATTCAAGTGCTGAGCGTCGCGGAATTGCTTGGAAAAGCGATACGCCGCATCCATAATTCCGATTCGATCAGCAGTTTGTTCATCTGATCCCCGCCCGCGGACGCAGCAAACCTGCGTCCAATCTTCATCTTTTTAATTTGTCAGAATCTTGACGCCGACTGGCCGGACGGCTAATGTGCGGCGCAGGTCTTACTTTTTTAGATGAATCTGCGGTTGTCATCAGCCTGCAGGGTTCCCAACCGGATGAGGGGGATGTTCCATGAACGGAACTCGTTTGTCGACCATGGCGTCTGTTTTGGTCACTCTAACCACACCGACTGCATTTGCAGTGGTTTCGAATCCAGCCGAAGAGCGCGTTTCGCGCGCGGCAGCGACCCAGGAATCAATGCAATCGTGGCATATTCCCGCCCCCAATTTTACAATCGGCCGAGTCCAGAGCGCCACTCCCGTGCGTGAGAGCTTTGGTGTTCTTGGAGAAGTTGTGACGGTGGATCCCGTCAATCAATCGGCAAAATCTCGTTTTGGCCAACTGCCGTTGAGTCTTGTTAAAGCATTCGGCGGCGAAGGCCAGCTGGCAGCTTGGATTCGTTCAGCTCAGGCTTCGCAACGCGGCAAAACTGCATTTATG
>JBEDKY010000397.1:0-13970 GCA_041171905.1 Pseudomonadota bacterium | reverse complement strand
CGGTGACGCAAATAGAAGAAAACCATGACGCACAAACCGTGTTGCCCACAGGTTCATTTGTGCGGGCAAAATTGGTGAGCGGTGTTGAAGCCAATGCACTCGAGCCTTATCCGGTGCTGCTGCATCTACAGGAGGCGTTCACAGGGCCCAACAAAACCCGAATCGATTTGTCGCATTGCTTCATGATTGCTAAAGCGCGAGCGAATCTCTCCACAGAGCGCGTGATTATGGAAACCGATTCGCTCTCGTGCGTGCGCGACAACGGCGAACATTTCAAAACCCAGGCACGCGGCTATACCGCAGGCGACGATTCGAGTTTTGGATCAACGGGAACGTTCATTTCAAAACAAGGTCAGGTTCTGCTTGCAGCTGTGTTGGCAAACATTGCCAAAAACGCAGGTGAGGCCGTTGCACTCGCACAGCAGTCCACTGCTGTGGTGGGCATCGACAAGGCTGCAACAGCAACGAACATTACCGGCGATAAAGCCAACTTCATTGCAGGAAAGTCGATGGTCGATGCCTCGGCCACTGTGGCGCAATGGTACCTCGACTACGCCAAACAGCTCATCCCCTCAATTGGCATTGGATCCGGTCAAACCGTGCACGTTGTGATGCTCGATTCTGTGCGCGTTCCCACCTTGGAGGTTGAAGAATGAAGACATCAACTCACTTTCTTTTTGGTCGAGCGTTCCCATTCTTTCCAAAGATCCCAAGTCATCTGGAGATTCATCCAGAACTCGGGACTCATTTTAAAATGCTTGGCAAGCTTGAGCGCCATGGCGGGACTGATCCCGCGCTTGCCGCGGCAAATCTCATTGATCACAACTTGGGTCGTTCCAATCGCACGTGCGAGCTCACTCTGCGAAAGCCCCATCGGCTCGAGAAACTCTTCCTCCAGAATTTCGCCCGGGTGGAAGGGATTACGCACCCGAGGCATATGGACGGCTTTCATAATCAACCTCCGAAAAATGAATCAATGGTAGTCGCAAATGCGGACATCGAATGCCGACCCATCAGCCCAGCGAAAAACGATACGCCACTGGTCGTTAATGCGAACCGAATAATGCCCCTCAAGTGTTCCTTTGAGTTTCTCAAGACGGTTGCCCGGAGGAATTTTCAGATCCTCAACAAATCGGGCTGCGTTAATCATGGCCAACTTCTTGGCTGCATTCCGGTGCAATTCAACGGGCAGAACGCGTCTTGCCTCGCGCGATTCAACCCTCTGAAAGATGTCTTCGGTTCCCTTGTCAGAAAAGTGAGCGATCACGTCGAGGCCCTCATGTCATATACCACTATACTGGATACCGATATAGGTCAAAGAAAACATTTTGCCCTCTCTAAATTGCCAATTTGTCTGAGTCTTCTTGCGTTAACCACCGCTTGTGTAAGCCGCGCACCCTCGGAAAACGTCATGGGCAGCGGGACTGTGTTTGCGCCGGGCCTGAATGCCTCCTCTTCCTCCGGCAATAGCGAGCGACCACGCCTTACCGTCGCAAATAGAGGAAGCAACTCAGCGTCCAACCCCCGTCACACCCAGCCTTGGGTTGAGAAGGTCTGGGTCTACGATCAGGAGCTTGCCGGGCAAACCTACTTTCAAGGCACTTATGTGTTTGTTGAAGTGCAGCCCTCGCAATGGTCGCCTGCCGGTGAGGGCAGGCCATGAGAGAGAACATCACCCCCAAACTCAGGCAGGGCTTAGAGAGCGTCTGCTCTTTACCCGATCACGTGCTCGAATGGATGCGACCTACGCGCATGCCCGAATATTTCGAGGCACAGGCCGGGAAACTGAGCAGCGTGTTGCCCTACGAGCGCATGCTCGACCTGGAACGGCCCGCTTGCTTGCTTTCGGATGGGTCGCTCGGCGTGGTGTGGGAGATTGACCTTCTCCCACATGAAACTCTGGGCCAGGCTGAATTGGAGCGCAGACTCACTTCCCTTTGCGAAATCGTAGAGAAGGTGCGCTCTGAGAAAGCGGCGTTTCAGTTCATTTTCGATTCCGAGCCACATCTTGAATTGCCTCGGCCAGAGAACCTGAGTGGTGTTGAGCCCACTGCACCTGAGGTTTTTCTCTCAGAACGGATTGCAGAGATTGAATGCTATGCAAAGGCACCAAAGCATCAGCTGCGCCTGATGCGACGGCGTGGGTTCGTGACACTGCGTTTTACAGACACGCGACCGTTTGCAAGCAGACTGCAGATTCCTGTTGGGAATAATGAAATATCGGCGATTGAATGGCCGATTCAGGCGCTCTCTCGGGAGTTCATGCAGGCTGTGCATGAGGTTGAATATTCATTTGCGCATGCTGGGATGACTGCGCGCTGCTTGGATGGCGCGGGGTTGCTTGGTTTTTTACGGAGCACTTTGCACGGAATCGATGAACAAAAGGGATCTGCGACGATTCGCTCAGCCGATTTCAATTCCGTAAATCGAATCTCCGATCAAGTGATGCGCGGATTTGCAGAGATGACTCCATCAAGCATCCGCGTAGGCGCTGACACATGGGAAGTGGCGAGTTGGGTCGATCAACCTCCCATCGTCTGCACTGGCCTATGGGCGCGGTTGCTTGAAATCGATGTTCCACTGAGGGTTGTGGTGAACGTGCGCCCCTGCACAGATGCCGCAGACCTCGACAGCAAATCCTTCTTCCTCAAAAACGCTCAAGATGCTTTTGGTGAGTTGCAGCGTACAGAGGTGAAGACCACTCAAGAGCGCATGGTGCGCGGAGAAGTGCTGAGTTGGGTGTCGGTGCATGTACTCGTGCGCAACGAAGGCTCTGCACAGGAAAAAACCCAGCAGGGCGGTGCTGCATGCAGCGTTGTTTCGAGACTCAAAACACTCACTCAAATTCCGTTTGTGGTGGAAAAGTACGCTGCACCGGCGATATTTCTCATGTGCTTACCGCTCGGATTTTCCGCAGGAGCAGCACCTTTTAGCGGACGTGAGCGGCGCGTTCTCTCGCGCAATCTCGCTCCTTACCTGCCTGTGTTTGGTGGATTCAGGGGAACGCGGAACCCAATGCAGTGGATGATTTCCCGTGGAGGTGAACTTGCATGGCTTAACCCCTTCGACTCTGAAACAAGTGCTCACATGGCCGTGCTCGCAAGTTCAGGGGGCGGGAAGAGTTTTTATGCCCAAAACTTGATGATGAGTTTTTTTTCGGTGCATGGAGGAATCAAAAATGGCCATCCTCTTCTTTTCATCATCGACAAAAAAACAAGCTACGAGATTTTCGCTCGGGTGGTGGGAGAAGATTTTGGTTGCCAGATCGTCAAGCCGCCCGAACGTTTTCCGAACATCTTTCGAGGTGCATTAGATGACCTGCGTTTGCCGGTGATTGTCGGCGTGCTCAAAACTGCGGTGAGTTTGGTTTCTGAAAATGCACGTGTGGGAGCTATTGAAGAAATGCTTCTGTCACAGGCCGTGCGTGCAGCCTTTGAACAGAATCAGCTCGATGCACGCACGGAATATGCTGAAGGATCGCTGCGTGAGAAGTCCTCCTCTCAGGTGAAGATTCCACGCCTTTCAGACGTGATTGAAAACATCTTTCCGATTGCTGCGCAGTCTGGGATTGACTCTAGCCTTGCTCAGAATTTCGCAGCACTCTTTGCTCCGTTTGTGGGTCAGGGGCCTTATGCAGAGCTCTTCGATCGTGCAGAATTTGAAGCGCAAGATGCAGCCACGCCGGGTGTATCGCTGTTTGATATTGATGCAGTGTCCTCGCACCTGGTGCTTTCAACGCTCACCACACAGCTGATTCTCTGTGAGATTTTGCGCCAGTTGCGCAGGCCCGAAAACCGCGGGCGAGCAGGCATGCTCGTGATTGAAGAGGCCGGAGTGCTGGCAGGGCAATCGCCAGAGATTGTCGCGTTCATTCGAGATGCCTGGAAAACCTTCCGAAAACTCGGGATCGCATGCGTGGGCCTGACCAATGAGGTGGATGACTTCGCGCGCAAGCCGGGCCCTCGGGAGATGTGGAACGTATCGCCGAACAAGGTGATTTTGCGGATGCTCGATAAGGATCTGCAAAAGGCACACTGCGGCAATGTAGAGAGTGGTTATCCACCGCTGATTGATGACCGACTTTTGATTCAACTGATTGGCTCGCTGCGAAAAAAAGACGGCGCATATTCACAAGGACTTTGGTGGAGTGATGAAACCAAAGGAACTTTTGTCTTTGCGCCCACCGGATTCGACTACTGGTGCGCGGCTTCGAAGCCCATCGAGGTTCAAACAGTTTACGAAGTCGAGAAACGAACGGGCAGTTTTTTGAGTGCTGTTTCTTGGCTGGCTCAGCACTTTCCGAATGGTGTTCTTGGCAGCGATGGTCGTCCGCGCTCTCTGCTGCCCGATGAGCTTCCAACGAGGAGGAAAAAATAATGGGCGCTTTATGCCGATCTTTTGGGGGAGTGCTTTTCCCATTCTTTCCAGAGATCCCAAGCGGTCTGAAGGTTCATCCAGAACTCGGGGGTGTTGTCGAAAACCTCGGCCAGACGCATGGCCATGAGCGGGCTGATGGCTCTTTTGCCGTTGCAGATCTCGTTGACGGATCGGGGAGCGCAGCCAAGCTTCTCAGCCAAAGCAGTTTGCGAGAGCCCCAGTGGCACAAGGAACTCTTCTGTCAGCATCTCGCCAGGCATGGTGGGATGGGGAATGCGTGGTTGTTTCATGAGAGCACCTCGTCTTCAGTGATAATCACAAATGCGAACATTAAAGGCCTGACCATCTTTCCAGATGAAAATGATGCGCCAGCGTTCGTTGATGCGGATGGAGTGATACTCAGACAGGTCGCCTTGAAGCCGCTCCAAGCGATTTGCAGGCGGCGCCGTGAGATCCTTGAGACTGGTGGCCAGCTCAATCATGTTGAGCTTCCGCTTTCCAATCTTGTGAAGCTCTGCAGGCAAAGTTTTGTTTGCCGCCCTCGAACTTCTCAGATGGTAGATGTCTTCGGTTCCCTCATCAGCAAAACTCGCAATCATCCGCGCCACTCCATTTGTTATGCTATACCGCGTAGTGTAATAGCGTGCAAGCGTTTTTTCAAGTCCCAATATTTCTTGGGAAAAGTTGCGGCACTGGTGCTTGCGGCGGGCTACGGAACAGCTCAGGCCGCGCCTGCAACAACGTATCGCTATGATCTGCAAACCCGCGCTTCGGACTTTGCCCGTGGCTGGTTTGGGCCGCTGCAGCCTTTGGAGCGCTCGCAGAACCTGAACATGGGCAATGCGCGGATTGGGGTGAGCACGGAGCTTGACTGCGGGAAATTGGATATTCGCGCCAACATCAGAGGCGAGTTCAACAAGCTGCAGGAGCAGGTCAAAGGTCTGATTCCTCGTACTGCCGATGATGTGACTGATCTGGTGAGCCGTGCAGCGATGATCACCACCTGCTACGCATACCCCACGGTGTGTGCTCAGTTGCGGCATGACTTTTTAGCTTTGCAGGCGAACTTAAATCTGCGTTCGCAGGCATGCCGCGCGATTGATAGTTTCATTGATTCACAAGCCGACAAAGGGGCCAAGCAGCTGCGCGCGGAATCCCAAGCGCAGTGTGTGAGCGAGCAGATTAAAGCAGGAACGGATCCCTCCACCGCGACTGCCAACTGTCAAAGCCGCTCGGGTCTGCCAATTCGCGATTTCACTGCAGGACTTGAAAAGAGATTTACGCGAGGCAAGCAGAAGGTGCTGTGGGCCATTGTCGACTTTGCCAAGGACAAACCAGCTTACCCTTTCGTGGCCTCTCTTTTGGGTGAAATTGAGGTTCAGGAAGATGGCTACTGGCAACCACTTTTCACTGCGGGAATGCTTCGGCCCAACGACGCTGCACGCAACGTGTTGGCCGTGAGCGAGGAGATGGTTTGCCAGCGGCTTGCGGGAATCATTTACACCGGGCGCAACGACACGGGAGACATTGTTGAACAGGCGATAGCTGACACCATCCGCAGGCGGCTGAGCTTTGATGATGTTCAGCGGCTCGAGGATCTCACTCCATCTGACAAGCAGTTGGCCTGTGCGGCGCTCGGTCGCGCGGTGGGCAAAATGGCTGCCGAGCGAGTAGCTGCGCGTGGTGAAGCAGTGGTGGCTTCAGGCCTTCTCAACAGCGCCATTCCCAATAGCCTGCGCGAGGAATACCGCAACCGCAGTGATGCTGGCTTTCTTGCGTTGAGAAGAGCACTGGAGGTGGATCAAATTCCCTCACTTGATGAGGTGCTTGCCGCTGTTGCGCAGCTTGCTCAGGCCACCCGAGAGCGCAACCGAGTGATTGCTTCACAGGTGAATGAGGCAAGGGTTCAGAACTCACGCAGCGAAAGCACTGTGAAGAGCGATTGCACCGACACCCTTTCGTGCTCGGGAGGTCAGCCATGAACCTCTTCACCCAAAGCCCGATTGAGGCGAGCCTGTGGACGAGTTTTGTGGGCATGCAGGACTGGATTGTTGATGCTCTGCTGCTCACACCCGTTTTCAAGGCCGCTGTGGCGACTTGGATGGGCTACGTACTCATTCGCAGCCTCATGCAATTGGGAAGCGCGGGAAGGCCCTCTTCGACGGTCGTGAGGCTCGTAATGTCGCTGGTGCTGTCGGGACTCGGCTTCGCCATTCTGAACAGCCGATCGGCTGCGACCTTTCGCCCTGTGAATGCAGCGGCTGGATCGTGGACGAACTCAACACGCGTTAAGGCCACCGGTAAATACGCAAACCTCTCTGCGGGCAGCGCACGCGGGCTGAGTGTCTATGTGCAGATTCATCGTGGGGTGAATCAGATTGCAGAATACGCCTCTGCAAAAGTGGGCGAGATGTTCCGCAATCCGATGAGCACCCAAAGCCCTTATTTGATGATTCAAACCCTCGCACAAACGGCGGGCAGCACCATTGATGATCCCAAGTCACTCTCGACCCTCAATTGGCTCTTTGAAAACTGTGCCGACGGTCGGCAGGCAAAGCTCGTTGGGGTGCAAGACAGCTATGCAGGGCTGTTTGATGGAACCAAGCCAGACTGCCGCGAACGCCAACAGCAACTCAAGGCCGAGCTGTATGCGTGGGCGCAAGGAAAGTGGGGAACCTCGTGGTGGAACGCGGGTCAGATTGCACTTGGGCAGCTGCAAACAAAGCTGGGCTTCATGGATGAAGACACCCTGCGCAACAAGATGATTGCTTCGGCGGTTGTGAACACAGCACGCGCGCAAATGGGTCAGAACAAACAAAACGTCAATACGGGCGCGCTGCTCGGGAAGGCAGGCAGCGACCCGCAGGCGGAGTTTGGAGCGGCGTATTTTGCGTCTGCCTCGAATTTGTTTTCGGTGGCCGGACTTATGAACAGTTTGTTCAAGCCACTCACTGGCACCGACATGTGGGCTGCGGATGCACGAAACCAGTCGGCTGCGGCCTACAACCGCATCCTCCAATTCATGCCACCCATCCGCGGATACGCGAAGGGAATGCTTGCGCTGACGTTCGTATTTGCGGCCGCCTCGCTGTGTTTTGGCAGCGCGCGCTACATGCTGGCGTGGTTTGGCATGCTCTTTGTTTACAGCGCCTACGGGCCGCTCTCCACGCTTCTTTATGAAACGACCATGATGTTCACACAGGCGAAAGAAACCACAGACGCTCTGGGAGCTCTGCGCAACGACCCACTCGTGCTCTCGGGAGCTGCGATTGTCGATGACAACATCGCACGCATTCAAAGCGTTTACTTCGGATTGCAGATGGGCCTTGCCACGCTCTGCGGCGTGGGAGGGATGTCGATTTTTGTGTTCGCCAAACGCATGGGGCACGGCCTCGGCGACAGCCTGCTAGGCAAAGCCGTGGGTGCCCTTCACACCGTGACGTTCATCCGCAACGCCACGTCATCACCCAAAGGAGTCGAACATGGGTAAGCCAGGAAAGAAGCCGGCAGCCACACGGGCTGCTCAGCAACCTCATCTCGCGGTGGAGCTGCCAGTGAGCAACGTCCGCAAGACGTTCGCACTCAAGGAGCATCTGGCCCGCGACCTCACGCAGTACGCGGCCTATCTCTCTGAGCATCATGGCAAGGCTATAGATGAAGACAGAGTGATTGAAGGCCTCTTGGCCACACTGGGTAAGGACAAAGCCTTTGAAGCCTGGAAGAGCGCCAAAGAGGAGGCGTGGAATCAATGAACGCGAAGCAATGCCTAAATCCAAATGCCTCCGCTCAGGTCGCTGCAGCTCCCTTCGCTGCGCGTCCCCTGCGGGGCCTTGCTTCCCGCTGCGCCACTCGGGGTCCCGAACGCTGTCGCGTTCGCCCCTCTTGGCTACGCCGTTCGTTTTCGTCTCGGCAGCAACGCTCACGCGTTTTTGCCGATCCAAAAACTCACCACACACTCCGCCACTTTTTCTAATAACAAAATTATCAAAAGGACATTATATTGAATGAACAAAGCGCTGTCACAAATGAATAACTTTATATTAGAGCTTCTAATAGTCGACTATTAGAAGTTCATTTTCGATCTATTAGACGCTCTGTACCAATGGTCACAGAGTTCGATAATCACGAGATTAATTGAAGAAGGATTTCTAATAGATGCCAAATTATTCGATATACCTCACGATCACCGAAGATGAAAAACTCAAAACCGAAGCAAAACGGCGGGGCCTCTCGCCGCAGCGACTCATCAAAGAATGGGCTTTGAGGGGCAGTGGCTGCGATGAAAAGCCTCAAGCGGACCTGCGTTTGGAAGCCGTATTTCTGCTCCTTGAAAAGCTTGCTCCCGAGATTGGATTCATCGCCGGGGCCAATCGCGTTGCAAGTTCCGGACACCCCCAAGCCGCTCAAAAGGGCTCCGAGTTGGAGGCAAAGTATCGCGACGTCGGGGCGGGCATACGCTTCAAGTTTGAGAGCAAAACCGGGCCGGTGAATCTATGAAGCAGAATCACTCTCAAGAGATTCGAACCAATGAATTTAAGTTGCTGTTGAGGGCGGCGAAGCGGCGCTTTTTGACTTCCCTGGCCGTGGGGGCGGCTGGTTTTGGGGCAGCGTTCGTATTTATCGCGCCGAAGAATTTGATGGCGAATATCATCGACTGCATATGGTTCAGAATCGTGATCGAATTCCGGAAACTTCCGCTCCTTGGAGTCAGGCATCAGGACATTCACATCTATGCAAAAGCATACTCGCTCATGATTTCGCAGATGTGGTTTTGGTACATCGCGTTAGCGCTTTTTGCGGGAACATTCATATTGGTCTTCTCCATTCTCCATGTGTTCGCCTATCTGCGTGCAGGAAAGGGAAAACTTGGCGACTACAAGCGTGGTTCGAAGCTTCTCACAGTAAAGCAGCACAACCGGCTTATTCAGCGAAGCTATGGCGCAAACCCACCTCTTGAGATGGGCTCAAAGCTGCTACTGGGCCAGGAGAAGTTGATGGTTCCCGAATCTCTCCAGTACAGGCATTTTGCATTTGTAGGAGCGAGCGGATACGGCAAGTCGACTGCGATTGAAGAGATTCTGATTCATGCCCGATCTAACCATCAGAAGGTTCTTGTCGTCGATCTCAACGGAGCCTTTTATTCAAAATTTGGCACAGCCAAAGACAAGATTATTTCCCTGCACGATAGCCGTTCGGAGGCTTGGGACTTCTGGAATGAGCCATTTATGAATCCTGAAACGATGGCCTCTGCGATTATTGAAGAAGACTCCCTTGGACAACAATTCTTCTTTAAAGCTGGTCGAGAGGTTCTCGCTTCGCTCTTCAGGATAAACTCATCACTGAAGGAATTGATTGAGGACCTGGAAAGGCCGCAACCAGAGCTCAAAATTCGCCTACAGGAAAAGGGTGAATTAGCTTTGAAAGTGCTCGGTGAAGGATCGGGTGACCAGGCTGACGGTGTCATGGGGACTGCCGTATTGGATCTCGCATTTGTGAAAAGTCTCGTGAAAATGAACGCAGGTCGAGAGTCCTTTTCCATTGGTCAATGGATGCACGATGACAACGATCAAAGCTGGGTTTTTCTGACCTGCACGGATGCATCTTTGGAATCATCAAAGGCTGCTCTGAGACTCTGGTTTGAAACTGCGTCAATCGCAGCGCTCTCGCGCTCAACAGCGAATCCGAATAGTCCTCATACATGGCTTGTGGTTGATGAGGTCAAGAGCATTGGAAGGCTACCTTCCTTGCCTTCAGTTTTGGATAAAGGACGAAAGCACAAATCGAGTATCGTTCTCGGGTTTCAGGCGTTTTCCCAGATCAAGCGCGTCTATGGTGAGCATGACGCCAACGCGATATTTCAGGGGCTACAGAATCAATTTTTCTTTCGCATGACCGACGTTGAATGCGCAAAATACGCATCCGATGTTCTGGGTGAGCAGGAGGTTGATCAGGTCACGGTTGGGCTGAGTTTTGGCGCCTCAGAAAAGTCTGAACGAGGGAGTTTGAATCAAAATCTGGTGCGTAGAAAGATCGTCCTCCCAGAGGAAATTCGCAATCAGGATATTCTCAGAGCGTATGCGAAATTATGTCATCACCAGCCTGTCAGTGTTTCTTTCAGGGCTAGCAATAGGCCAGAGGTAAACATCCCTTTTTGCAAAATTGAGATACAAGTGCAGCCAGCCATTGAAGGCGAGTGCGGCGTCTACTCATTGATCAAACGGTGAGGAGGGAATCATGCTTTCCTTGGCAAGAGTAACCGCACGGCAAGGCCATACCTATTATGCAAAGGAGAATTACTACACAGCTGAGAGAACACTTGCGAACTCAGAATGGCAAGGGGCTGGAGCAGAGGCGCTGCATTTACGAGGTGCGGTAAATACCGATACTTTTCAGGCACTGCTGGAGGGCCGGTCATCGGCCCACAAATATGCAGTGGGTGCAGCTCATGACAACGCGGGTGTTGAGCGCAGAGCAGGAATTGATCTCACATTTTCTGCGCCAAAAAGTGTGAGTCTTGCTTGTCTTGTGGGCAGGGACGAGAGGCTTGAATGGGCGCATCGCCAGGCAGTCACTGAATCCTTGAAAATAGTTGAAGAACGTTACTCGGTGTGCCGGATGGGGTCAGCTGAAGAGCGCTCTGAGGAAGTGACAGGAAACCTCATCGTAGCCAAATTTCACCACGATACCAGCAGAGCAAAAGATCCTCAGATGCACACTCACTGTGTGGTCATCAATGCTGTAAGGCGTTCCGACGGTGCTTGGCGAAGTCTCCACAACGACCCGCTTTTCAACAATTCCAAACTCATTGGTTTGGTCTACCAGAACGCATTGGCAAGACATGTGCAGTCTCTTGGATACGAAATCACAACACAAAAGAATGGAACTTTTGAGCTTGCCGGATACTCGGAAGAGCATTTGAAGCATTTCTCGAAGAGGAGGTTGCAAATCGAAGAACTGGGTGCTGAAAACCAAAAACAAGCACGACGTTTGGTCAAAATAAATCGTCCTGCCAAAGGGCATGATATTCCCCGATCCGAGCTTCTTGAAGACTGGCTTTCACAGTCTCAGGAAATTGGACTTGCTCACCCTCGAGTGGTTGAGAATCCAATATTGGTACGCTCTGCGACTTTGGCTCAGACGGATGAATTGGTGAGGCAGGGTGCTCAGCACGCAACGGAAAAAGATGTCAGTTTCAAACGAGAGCAGTTGGAGTCATTTGTTCTTGAAAGTCACCTTGGCAAGGTGGACTGGGAAAAACTACAGACCGAAATATTCCTCGCAAGCCGCAGCCAAGAGATCGTCCCTGCTCAGAACCGGCTGTGGACGACTCGGCAAGCGCTCAAGTGTGAAGAGGCAATTCTGGGTTATCTTCGTTTGGGAAAAGATAGTTTTTCGCCATTAAATCCTGCTTCAGAAAGGGTTTTGCGCGAAGAGTACTCGATGCTCAGCACCGGCCAGCGTGAAGCTGTGCAGTTGACGCTCGGCAGTCGAGATCAATTTGTTGCGTGGCAGGGAGTTGCAGGTGCCGGCAAGACCTATGCCATGGCAGTCATTCGTGAAATTGTTTCCAAACAGGGCATCAAGCTGAGAGGTTTTGCACCTTCGGCTGAGGCTGCGAACGTGCTCGAAATTGAAGGAAAGATTCCTTCGCAGACTGTGGCATCGCTCATGATTGAAAGGAGACCCAGTGGCAATACAAAGTCACAAAATGAGGTGTGGATTGTAGACGAGGCTGGTTTGCTCGCTGCCCGTGATTGCGAAGCTGTTATGCAGCGAGCGAGAGAGGCAAATGCTCGTGTTGTGATGGTGGGAGATACGCGCCAGCTCTCTGCTGTTGAGGCTGGGAATCCGTTTAGGCTGCTGCAGGCTCATGGCATCTCCACGGCTCATTTGACCGAAAGCCGCAGGCAAAAGTCAGTACACATGAAGGAGGCCGTGGGGCTTCTTGCTGAGGGAAAGAGGCTTGAGGCTCTTGAGACGATCAGCGCACATGTTTTCGAGTTAAAGCGGGAATCCACACGGGCTCGCTTTATTGCCCGAGAATATTTGGAATTGGCTCCTGAAGTTAGGGCAAATTGTCTTGTTCTCGCTGGCACGAACAGGGAGCGAGATTCTCTTACGGAGGAAATTCGTAATGGTCTCAGGTCTGAGGGGCGCCTCGGTGATTCGGTTGAGATTACCTCCTTGCGTGCGAGAGATTTGACCCGGGAAGAAAGGCGCTTTGCCCACTCTTATCAGACAGGGGATGTCCTAATTTTTCATAGGCGGTCGAAGTCAAGAGGATTGCCACTGAACGTACCTTTGGAGGTAGTGTCGACCGACTCTGAGCGAAACACTTTGGTCGTGAAAAGTGGTGCGGAAAGTCAAACGATCATTGGTTTGTCTGAATCCTCGGATTTCTTGATTTGTTATGAGCCACGACGAATGACGATTGCCGTCAACGATAAAATAAAATGGACGCGCAATGACAAAAAAATTGGCATTCGTAACGGTGAGGATTTCGAGCTGAAGTCAATTCAAAACGGAGAAATGTTACTTCAGGGAAAGAGCGGGAAACAAATCAGAATGGGCTCAGACATCCCACTTCACCTTGACCTGAATTATGTTCACACAGTGTATTCAAGCCAAGGTAAGACCTGTGACAAGGTTCTCATCTCGGTTGATAAAACCTTCGGTCACGAGGCTATGTATGTGGCGCTCTCCAGAGCACGCTACGAAGCTAAAATTATCACCCCAGATAAAGACGAAATGTTGGCAACCATTAGTCAGAGCCGCGCCAAATTGTCTGCCCTTGACGTTACTTCCGAGGGGATTTCGCTTGCGCAAGCCAACAGAAGAAAAAGGCTCTGAATTTATTGCAATAAAACAATGACAGGGAGCACTGGAATGACGGACAAAAATTCAGTAAATTCCCAATCGGTACTCACGAACAATCTTTGTTCATGTGGCCAGATGTTCTTTGATAGACGCAATATAATTGGCAGTGGTACCGAATTTGATGATGTTTGGTTGACGTCAGAAGAAGCAGCTTTGTTTCTGAAGATTTCATCTGCAACTTTGAGAAATTTGACCAGCAATGGAAAAATTCCTTTCTACAAATTCGGAAGAAGGAATCGTTACAGACTCAGAGAACTTCATTCTCTGCTCCTTGGCAAAGCCAAAGGAGCTCACCATGGGAATTAAATTCTTGAAATCTGATAACAGTTGGGAAGCATTCTATTCCAAGCGACATCCTGTGACTCGACAGCCTGTTTCAGTGCGCCGGAAAGGTATCAAAACCAAAACGGAGGCATTGAAGGTTGAGAAGGAGTTGGTTCTGCTGGTTGACCAGCGACTCCATGAGTCTGTTGTGCCAACCTGGGACAGGTGTGTTTTGGAGTGGAAGACGTTTGCGGCCGACAATGGAATCGGTGCCGCAACGATTGACACCTATATGAAGTGCCTGAACGCACACACTGTTCCTCGGTGGGGTCGGAAATTGGTTGATGAGATCACTCCGGACGACGTGCGTTCTTTGGTTCAAGATCAGTCTAGGGATTGGAGTCCAAGTCACAGGAAGAACATGCTGAAGTACGTGAGGGCCGTTTTGACCT
>JBEDKY010000396.1:0-7374 GCA_041171905.1 Pseudomonadota bacterium | reverse complement strand
GCAGTAGCTTATTCCTGCTCGAAAAAGCTTTTCAAAACCGAAAATGCCTTAACACCGGCGCGCAGACGATAATCATAGCGAACCACGTTTCGCGGCTCCAATGCCATTTGCGGCAGGCTGGCATCGCCTGCATTTACGAGCGCCACATTGGGCGCGACAAATCCACCATTCAACTGGAAGGTGTTGCAGGTTCTCCAAAGCAGATAGTCGCTTGCATACAAAAATGCATCAACCTTGTTGACCAACACAGCCTGATACCGAGTGGTATGCCCGAAACTGAATACGTTGCAATTTTTTTGCTCCCGCAAAGCAACGTAAGCATTGATACCCATGGCCGGCTGCGAGCGAGTGTTTGCATTTGCACCGACGTTCGAATGCATCCAGCTTTTGTCATTCAAAAATGCAGGATCAGGGTAACCGACTGTGATTTGACCAAGTGCAAACAAGTACGCACCATCCTTCTTTTCGCTGATGGCGGCCTTGCCGCGCTCTTTGGCAGCTGCTGGATCGGCAGGAAACGGAAATGCCGAACTCACCGCCTTGAGATCCTTCACAATGAAAATATTGCGTGCATAAATTGTTCCTACACCGCGATAGCTTCCACCAATAATCAAATCTCCGTCTACAAAAACTTCGCCGTTGATTTCGATACCTGCCCCGCTGTCGACCAGGGTCAAATCTCCTGAATGATTGTCCTGAACAGTCGTCGAGCCTGTTTTGAGCGTGCCTTTGGTTTTGCCAGCCAGCATTTCGCGAGTCACGGTGGGAAAAACAATATTTCCAGCGCCGTCTTTGGTTGTCGGAAATATCTTCAGCTCAGTGTTCGCGTAGTTGGGGCGGGTTGAAGCGGCCTGCGGTGCGTTGCCCAACTTGTTTGGGATCTCATTTGTGCCAAAAAGTGTCCCCAGAATCCTGAGACCTTCACCTGCACGAGGGTGCATTTCGTTGTTGGGTGGAAACTGGATCCCACCGACATCTCCCTCAATCTTCATATGGCAGAAAAGGCATTGGACGCTTTGAGTGAGGATGGCAACATTGAAAAGCTTTTGCGATACAGATTCGGCAGCGCTCTCTGCTGGCTTTTTAGCAGGTTCTTTGCCCGTCAGGGCCTTGTTTGGCGAACCGTTATCTGGCAAATCTTTATTTGTCACATTTTCAGTTGAGCTCTTCTTTTTAATCGGCGTCGGCTTTACCTTTGGAGCAGCACTATTGTAGCCGCCCTCTGAGCAGGCAGCAGCCATAAGAATCGCCAACAAAAATATTTTTTTCAAAGTCCCGTCCTCCCCCAAACTTTCCGTCTTGTCGGAACATTTGACGAAATAATTTAATAATTGTCTCATAGTAGCTGTTTTTCCAGATGTTTATATCCTTTGCAAAGTTGTACCTTTGCCGTCCTTGCGTTCGAAATTCAATTGCCTGAGTCGCCACCTCCTTGATGGTTAAAGCAGTTTTTCGTAACCCTTATGCTCTAAGAACGGCAGGGGCGCGCCAAAGTGCGCCGCATCGGTACAATCCGGAGGTGACCACTATGTCGATGCAATTTGAAATCAGTTCGTCCGACAAATCTGCCATGTACGAATCGCTCAATTCGGCAGTGCGTTCGCTACTCGATGCCGAAAGCGACTTTCACGCCAATCTGGCGAATGTCTCGGCCCTCCTCTATGCAAACCTGTCGGACATCAATTGGGCAGGATTCTACCTGCTCAAATCCAATGAGCTGGTACTTGGCCCGTTTCAAGGGAAGCTTGCATGCACACGAATCAAACTCGGTCGCGGTGTTTGTGGCACCGCAGCTCTCGAAAACAAAACTATTCTGGTGCCCGATGTTGAGAAATTCCCCGGGCACATCGCCTGTGACAGCGCAACACGATCCGAGATTGTGGTGCCCATCCAAATGAACGGCAGGCTTATCGGCGTGCTCGACATCGACAGCCCACTCGAAAATCGTTTTGACGCGGCCGATCAGCGCGGACTCGAGAAACTCGTTGCCACTCTTGATGAAAAATTATCAGCAAAAGAGGGTTACAGATTTCTGCACACAATGCTGCGGGTTGGTGACCTCAATAGGAGCATCGACTTTTACACGCGAGTTCTTGGCTTCGAATTAGCGCGCAAAAGCGATTATCCCGAAGGTAAATTCACACTCGCCTTTTTGCGTGTGAGGGCTGGAACAGGCGACGAGCCAGAGCTGGAGCTCACCTACAATTGGGGAGTTGAGGCCTATGACCTTGGCAAGGGCTATGGTCACGTTGCCCTTGCAGTTCCCTCACTCAAAGAGTTCGGTGAAAGAATCAAACAGGCCGGTTGGGATTTCTCATGGGGTCCTTCAACCACTCCCAGCGGCAAAGGCGGAATGGCTTTCATCAAAGACCCCGATGGATATTCGATTGAATTGCTGGAGGGGCGCTGAAGCCAACTTCTTTTGTGCTGGGTTAAAACCACTCGCAGCTTTCGCTGCTCACGAGTTCCGCAACAACTCCAGCTTCTTGGTCGTCGAGTCCTGCAGCTCTGAATTCTTCACTCAATGCACTAAAAGCTTGTTCCCTGTTCAGACCAGCTTTTTGGCTTTGTTAGAGTGATGCGCAAATCTTGCCGGAATTTTGCCTCGCCCACGTGGTTAGCTCTTTTCCGTCGACTTTGAAATCAGGCTTACTAATATCGTCCGTCATTCGCCACGTCAGATGAACTTTTTTTTCACTCAGGTGAATTAAAGTTTGTTCTTTCTCACCGCGGGTCCGGTCATTTAAATAAAGTGTCGTTCGTGAAACAAAATTGCCATCCCGTAGGTCGACGTCGGTACCCTTTAAAATGCGCTGAAGTCCAGTTGCCGGAGGGGCACATTCACGTGCCGCGCAGCTTTTTGAATCCAACTTCACTGCTCGGCTGTTGTCCTTCGAGAAAATGTCGACACAAACACGATACTCCGCCAAAAGACCAACTTTGTTAATAAGTAATTCAACCTGCTTTCGTGCGCTGGCAATCTCGGGAGCACTCTGCCACTGGGCTGGAGTATCTCCCTGTCTGATTTTGAACTCACAACTCACCTTGTGCTGAAATCCGCTTTCGGCAAATACGAGATGCCTTTCCCCTTGTTGCATAGAAGCACCAGAAACCTGAGTATCCGTGCTCTTTGGTTTGCAACCCAAGGGTGCAAGGACAATCACAGCAAAGAGGGCATATGCGGCGTGTTTCATAGAGTCCTCTTCTTTGAACACAACAATTTTAGAGTGGATCGGCGAGAAGTGGGAAAAACTGAGAGAAACTTCAATTTATTAAATTCACGAAAACTAAAAACACTCTTTTTTTTGTTTGAACGAGCGAGTCAATCGAAATTATTTCATTCATAATTTCGGAAGGTTCAAGCACCCTGTGACGAATGCACAAAATGAATCAAAGCAATGTTGTCAGGACTTTGGGTCATCGAGTGGTCGTGCGAATTGAATCACCCAGCTCAAAAAGCAGACAACGAGCACAGCACAGCCTGTCAAACATCACTGCTCAGAATATACCGGAAGATCTCTTTGTTGACTCTAAAACCGAGCACACTCGCGGTAGCGCTTGGAGTAAGATGACGATTCAACGCGGCGTGGAGTGCTGAGTCTTCCGCACAACAGAACATGTACTGGCCGTCGGCATGTGCAGGCATGGCGGATGGTGATGCCAGTGGTCCATGTTGAGCATGAAACAAAGGCATCGCTTCATTGGTACTATTGAGAACAATGTCTTTGACTCCGGACAATCTGATGAACCTGATGTCCTCACCCAACACTTGATTGAGTTCAGGTAAAAGCCTCTGCACCTGCTCCAACGTCAGCTGATAGAAACAAAGGGTGCCGATCTGGCGAAAGGGAACCCATGGAAAGCGCTCGATGACATCAAGAACTCTATTCCGACCGGAGGCTGGATTCATTGAAATCGTATATGCACGGCGACAGAGAAGCAGATTCGTGAAAAGGCTTGTGCGAAACAGACGACCGGGAATTCCTCGATGTCGGAAGTTCGGGTGAACCTTCAAATCGCACAAATACCAAACACGTTTTAAAACGTCAGCAGAAGGAAAACTACGCAGGATACCGCAACCGCAGGCAACGACGGAATCACCGTCGACTGCCGCGTGAAAAAAAACTCGTCCCAAACGGTTAAAAAATGCAAAGTAGTCTTTACCATGATCGATTCTGAAAGAGTCTGTCCCGTAGGGATAGACCATGTGCGATTCGAGAGCCCTGAGCCGATCGTTGAATGCGGACTGCTCCTCAGGGCCAATCTTCAAAATATGAACCATGTTCAAAAATCACGGGATGAAGAAGATGACATTGGCTCTTCCAATTCCCAACGCCTCTTCCGGTTGTTCCACAGACCTGCGTACATGCCATTGAACACCGTCGCACCAAGACGCAATCCCTGTTCAATTTGATATCTATTCTGACCACTCTTCAGATAGGGTTCCGACAACACATCGAAAAATTCCTGCGCATGCTTCACATCGAGATGCGAATGAAGCTTGTAGTGAATCATCCGTGAGTCTGTGAGCCAACCCCGCTTCACAACGCCTTGACCGATCCACGCTGAAATATCTGAAAACATTCGCTCGATGATGCCCAGAGCCGACACACCAATGAGGTAGTTATCGAGCACACAGGCACCGGAAAGAGTCGTATTGAAGATTCTGATTTCAGGCCACAGCCCCCTTTTCTCAACATGCTCCGGCGTCACATTTGCAAGCCGGCTTAAAAATTCAAGGAATGTGCTTCCGTGTCCGTGAGAAAGTCTGCCCTCACCGTGCTCCTCCCAAACGTTTCTGATCACTTCAATTCTTTGCTCCGGTGTTGGAATCTTCGCAGCCAAAGCCGCCATGGGTCTGCTGAAAAACACCACAGCGAAATAAAATTGGATCTGTGTCTCGACAAAGTCAGATTTTTCAAACTGACCGTTGCTTAAATTCACAAAATAAGGATTCTCTGCATAGTTTGCATCGGACAAAACCTGATCGACGAGTACTGGCAACTGAATCATCTTTTTACCCCTACGCAAATATTTGAATAAAACAGACTGCGGTCGTTTTTCAAAAGCTTCTTACCGAGTTCATTCTTCCAATCAAAACCTTTGAAAAACGCCTTGAAATCCGTATCGTTGTTGAGCTGTCTGAACAACAGAACAGAACCGGCCCGCATGTCGGCGGAAACCCGCTCGCCGATGGCCGTCAGGGTGTGCGGATTGCTCCAATCAAGAATATTGGACAAGCTCACAAGTCCGCACTTGCCGTAGTTATTGAATTCATGCGCAAACATGTGATTGAATTTGAATTGAAAATCAACAATGCGCTTTTTGAGATAATCAGGAAGATTCTCTGCACGAGAAAGGTAACGACCCAGAAAGATGTGCTGCAGAAAATAGTTACTGCGTGCATCTTGTCGCTGCAATCCCCTTTCAATCAGCTCTCTGAAATAGCGCGGATAAGAGCCAGGTTTGGCATACTGAATCGCATCTGGGCCGAACATCGAGACAAGCAGTGAATTCGAGAAAAACAGCTCAAATGCCGCAGTCCAGTAGGGATTTTGAAACACGTCTTTCCAGCTGATTGCCTTTCCCTGTTCAAAGAACTGAATGAAGTGCTTCTGCTCGATAACGAATTCAAAAATGAACGTCCGCAGCATACGGAATAAAGACTCGAAGTTTCCTGATTCATTCCGGGTATCAACTTTTTCTGTTGCGATGATCTTTCTGGCTTCAGGGAGGCTCTGTGTTTTTAAAATTGATATTTTCTTCTTTATCAAAGCAATTTGTGCAGGATTGGGCTCAATCAGTTCAATCTTCAACGTCGGATGGAGCGCCCGCAACGAGAGCGCTGTACAGCCTCCCGATCCAATCAAAACTGCTGATGACAATTTAAACGTCGTGACAAGTTCCGATTCAATCCGTGGATCTTCCCGAACGACGGCAAACTGAAGTTTATTTTTCACCATGAGCGCCTATTCCTTCTTAAAATAGGTCATATTTCGCAAGAGAGTGGGATCCTCGGGCATTTCAAAGAATTGCCCTTTGCGATAGACAAAAATCAAACCTGACGCCCACAGGATGAACAGAACTGTTCCGTGTGCTTTGAAGTACCATTCCAAATCATAAAAGAATGGTGTGAACAAAAGAACGGGATAAAGAACTCTGATGATCCAAGAGTCGTGAAACGTCCGCCGTGTTCTGTCGGCGTCAAGTGAAGCAAATGTCTTTTCAATCTGATCGCTGGCAATCCAAGCACTGAGCGCAAAAATCAGCTTGGGCATGTTCCATGCCACAGCGAGTGCAAGGTAGACAATATAATTGATTTTGCACAGCCATGAGATAAGAGTTCCCGAATTGCCCCAGTTTATTTTACGTCCGACAACCTTGCTGCGAATCACCAGAAAGACGACAAAAAGAAAGCCGGGTCCCCACCAGAACGTGACAAACATTCCAAGCCAGTCGAGCTTGAATGCTGCAAGCGCAAATGCAACGGGCTGCAAAAAAGTCAGCGGAAGTCCGATGGCTTCTGTAAACAGCATGCTGTCTTTGCTTTTTTCAACCCCACGAATCTTCAAAAGAGCGATTTTGAGGATAATGATAGGCAAAAATAAAATCAGCCAATAGAGAATGTAGTCCATGACAGTCTCCATCCAGACGAAGGCTGGAGAGACAGGAAGACCCGACAACGGCATATTGAGCACCCCATGGGATTGCTGCAAACGTTAAGTTCGAACTGTTGGCGTATTTGAGGTGTTATACTACGGCCATTCTTTTTAGGGGTCCAGAAGCACAAGAGTCGCACCGTCAAGACGGGAAATCATGCCAATGTTGCGAGCATTGGGTCTTATCCTTATCCCTCAGCAGAAACCTCACGCGGCACTTTCAACACCGCAGGCTGCGAGGCATCGGGCAACAATCTGCTCAGCACAAAAGCCACAGCAAGACCTGCGGCAATCATCGAGAAGCCAAACAAATATGACCCTGTCTTGTCGAAGGTCAGACCAATCAGCCACGGCCCAAGTCCGCCGCCCAATGCCTCGAGAACCGCAATGGCTCCCAAGATGCGCCCAGAGCCAACTGTGCCGAAAGATGAGACAGTGGCAATCTGAATGAGTGTGTAGAGCGCTCCCCAGCCGAGACCAAAGGCGACCACCCAATAGAGCAACCCCTGCGACACAAACGAAGCCAGACCAACTGCGCCGGCGATCATCAACAGCAGCGACACAGCCATCAGCGTGCGATGTGAAAAGCGATCGGCAAAAACTCCCGAGAATAGCTTGCCCACGAGCCCCATCATGAACAAAATTCCAATCGCACGACCCGCCTCCTGGGGAGCAAATCCCGCACCCATGAGGCGTAAAAAGGCGTGGCTTGTCA
>JBEDKY010000395.1:0-6409 GCA_041171905.1 Pseudomonadota bacterium | reverse complement strand
TCCTGTGTGCCTTCTTTTTCCATTAGGTACGCCAACGCCGAACGGACGATCACATTGCGGTCGGGATCTGTCGGAATCAGCTCGGCATCACGTCCTGTCACAGAAAGAATCTGCGAGGGCCCCTTCACAATCTGCAGAGAAATTTCATCACCGAACGAATCAAGCGCCATGCCGAGAACATCAAATCCCGGACCAATGTTGCCAATCGTTGCAGGAACAAAAACTTTCGCTTCATTCATAACTCAACGTCCAAAATGAGAGACGGCGATTGAAACGACGTCATTGAGCACGCCTGCGGCTGTGACTTCTGCACCGGCTCCCGGACCTGTGACGACCAGCGGATTGGAGCTGTAGCGACGGGTGCGGAAGACAATCTGATTGTCGGTGCCGCGCAATCCGCCGAGCGGCGACGAGTGCGCAACCATTTCCAGTCCGACCGACAGACGATCCTTTTCGATGCGCGCGACAAAGCGCGGCACGGATGAGTTTTTTCGTCCCTCTTCGACCATGTCGGCAATCTCGTCATCCATCGCGCGCAGACGGTTGACAAAAACATCGGGATTTTGATCGTACAAATCGCTTTTGTAGAGTGGGGAAATCGCAACGTCCGAGAGTTCGGCATCGCGACCGATCGTACGCGCCAGAATCAATGCCTTGCGTGCCACGTCGAGGCCGGAAAGATCGTCCGCCGGATGCGGCTCGGTGTAACCCAGTCGCCGAGCTTCTCCGACCGCCGTTGAAAATCGAACACCTGCGGTGAGTTGGGTGGAGATGTAGCCCAGTGTTCCTGACAGACAACCCAAAACGCTTTCAATGACATCGCCAGCCGATTGCAGTTTTGCAATCGTGTCAAGCACCGGCAAGCCCGCACCGACGGTTGCCTCGTGCCGCACAGTGACACCCTTGGCGGCTGCCAGTGAAAGCATTTGCCGATACTGCTGCATTCCGACTGTGAGAGGCTTTTTGTTGGCGAGCACCACATGGTAACCCTGTTCAATGAATTCCATCAAAGTGGCCCATGTATCGTCGGCAGTCACATCAACAACGACACCCTTGGCAATAGCGTGTGTGAACAACCCGCGTCGCAGAGTTTGTATGACCGATTCACCTTTGGGGTTCAAAAACTTGAGACCAGCCTCCTTGTCGCGCAGCAGTGCATTGAGATCGGTGTCCGAAAAACCCTCGACACGGATGAGCGCCGCTGAGCGATCCACAACTGCAAGACATCCGGCACTCATTCCCAACTGAGACGCAAGATAGGCCTTTTGACCCATCACCTGTTTCAAGAATGTACGGCCAATCTGGCCACATCCCAACATCACGAGGTCGATGTGTTTTTCGACCCGCTCCGGAAGCGGGCGCAATTTTTCAAGACGGAACTCGGCATGCAATTCATTGAGTGCGGCCTTGACGTCAGCATCCGAAATGACAAGCGAAATATTCAATTCCGACGAGCCCTGAGCAATCGCAAGGATGTTGATTCTTTTACGCGAGAGGGCAGTGAACACACGTGAGGCGATACCCGGAGTGCCCTTCATTCCCAAACCAACAACAGCCAACACGGCGATGTTGGCAACGCTTCTGACATCATCCACAAGCCGCGCAGAACGCTCAAATTCAAAAGACTCATTCAGAACACGCTGTGCTGTTGAGGCTTGCTCAGCGGGCACCACAAAACAGATACTCGACTCGCTTGATGCCTGAGTGATGACCGACACAGAAATTCCATGCGCGGCAAGCGTGTTGAATGTTTTGCCGGCAATTCCCGGCACACCGAGCATGCCATTGCCTGCCACGGTGACCATCGCCTGCGCCGACATCGCCGTCATAGCCTTCACCGGAAAATCACCGGCCGGTGCCGCAGATGTCACGCGTGTGCCGGCGAATTCGGGCGATTTGCTGTTTTTGATTGTCAGTGGAATTTCATCTTCAAGCAGGGGAATGATGCTGCGCGGGTGCAGAACCTTCGCACCATAGTAGGCCAGTTCAGTAGCCTCACGGTAATTGAGTTCCGGAACAACCCTTGCCTCCGCCACAAAGCGAGGGTCGGCGGTCAGAAAGCCGTCAACTTCCTTGTAGAGTGTCACATGCCGTGCGCGCAGCAAGCCTGCGATTAAAGTAGCAGAGAAATCCGAACCACCGCGGCCGAGCGTCATAAGCTCACCCTCAGGCCCAGTGGCGATATACCCCGGGACCACGACAATCTTCCTTTGCGCAAGTGGAGTAATTACTTTCTCCGCCATGGCAGAACGACACTTTTCGACTTGCGGAACCAGGGTTGAAAAGCGATTGCTGACAAACAGAATCTCAGTTGCGTCGACAAGCTCGCCGGCTTGTCCGCGTTCCGCAAAAGCATGGGAAAAAATCAGTGCAGACATACGCTCACCGCGCGCGACGGCAACATCGATGGTGCGGGTAGTCAGCTCACGCAAAACTGCAAGGCTTTTGCAAATTGAGCGCAACTCCTCTACGGATTTTTTTAGTTCGACCAATGCCGCCTGTTTGTTACGTTCATTGGTTATCAGCGCATGAATAAGGTCTTCGTGACGTTGAAAGAATGAATCTGCGACAACTTCCGCTTCGGCCATTTCGCCGTTTGCGGCATGTTTGACGGCCGCGTGAAGCATATCAGTGATTCCGGCCATGGCTGAGACAACCACAACCACCGGTACAGACGTCTCGGCAACAATTGCCATCGCACGCCTGATGGCGTCTGCAGAGCCGACCGATGTCCCGCCGAACTTGAAAACTTCACTTTCAAACTGCGTATTCAAAGACGATCCAGTTGATTCCATTGCAACGTCCGCCATGCCTATTTTTCGCCTACATTTTGTCCGAACGACTCCGGTACAAATTAAAGTGAAAAGCATATATGCAATCGCTAAATTCTCAACATGCAGCTGCATTGACGGGCGAACAATTGGCAACAATCAAAATCAGATTGTAGAAATGTAAGTTCAAACTCAGGCAGCCCGGTCTGATTCTGATGATGAATTATGACTCACGTCAGATGCGGCAGCGGGCAGTTGAAAGTAAAATCGGGTATTCTTTCCGCTTGAATCGAAGCCGATGACTCCGCCATTCCGTTGAATCAGGTTGCTGCAAAAGACCAAACCAACTCCCATTCCGCCGGCGGCATCCTTGGTGCTGATTTCCTTTTGAAAAAGCTTTTCGCGAACTTCTCCCACAGGACCTGAACCACTGTCTATGACGCTCACCTCGACCACTGGTTGATCACCTGAAGCACCATCCATGACCACATGGTCAGTCACCCGAATCCACCGTTCTTCAGCCTCCGAAACGGCGTCCAAAGAATTTGCAAGAAGATTCATCAGCACCTGAACAACATCTGCACGGCGGGCGCGAACGCGTCGTGCAGAAGTGAACTGGGCCGTAATTATCAACTCTGCGCTCCTTGTCTTGGCTTCCAGCATCCGCAGGGCATCGTCAAATACCTCCTTGAGAATTACATCATCACATTCATCGAATGAATCTTTGGTTGAAAGGGTCTTAATTGCACGGATTGTGTGAATGATGGAATCAATCAAATGAAACATCTCGCGGTTTTTTTGAAGAACCTGATGTGCAGGTGGAAATTGTCTTTTTTGATCGGGAGTGCTGCCGAATTCAATTTCATCGCGAATTCTTTCGGCCTTGAGACGCAAGGCAAACAGCGGATTGAGAACCTCATGTGCCGTATAGCGCGCTGCCCGAGCAAGTGTTTTGTCTCGCACCGATTCTTCGATATTTTTTTGAGCTTCGGCAAGCCGACAGAGAGCCAATTCTTTTTCAAGCATCGTCCGCCGCATCTTCTCCGAAAGAACAAATGAAAGCAGAATAACTTCCATCGAAGCGGCAAGTGAGAGAATGTTGGTCGTAAAATGTGAAGACGGAAGCAATCCGAACATCTTTAAGCAGTAAATCAATGCACCAAGGAAGAGGACACTCTCAGAAATCAGAAAAAGATTTGCGAGCCGTCCATAGGCGGAGCGTGCTCTCCAAGCACGAACAAGACTCAACACCAACGTCGCAAGCGCTCCGACATTCGCTCCAACCGATGCAAAAAAAACACCCTCTGTGATCTGCAGAAGAAAGTTAACGACACAACCCAATAAAAGCACGTTCCAGATGAAACTTTCGATTCCATGCAAAGGTGCGTTCCTGAACATGGTCAATGTGAAGGCAAGATAAAAAAAGCAGCTAAAATTGATCAGCAGATTGGAACAATTCAAATGAAACCATTCAAAACCAGGCCACACATATAAATGACCAGTTCCATTGAGAGCTACAATCATCAGAGCAATGCTTGCGACATACAATCCATAAAAAACATATTCCAGCTCTCTGCGGGCAACTCCAACCATCAGGTTATAAATCGCCAGCAACGTGAATCCACCGAAAAAAGCGGCGATGATGGCCATTTCTTTTACAGTTGAACTTAAAAAATCAGACTCGGGCAAGATGAAAAATGGCACGCTCATTGAATGCGCCCGCAGTCGAACCAACGCATGAAAGTCTTCACCAGCCCGAAGTGAAATTGGAAAACTGATAAACCGTATGTCGGAAAAACCCTGATTTCTTGGCAAGGCAGAGTCGACGAATGTCTTCGTATCACCCAATGTAAACGCTTGCGAAGGTAAATCCGAACCGGTGACGGTCAGTGGCGTGTAAGAGCCGCTGATGTACGCGTGCCTGAGTTGAAGAACAAATCGCTCATTCTGACTTGATGGATTGGCCCTGAATTTCACAAGAACCCAGACGCCTTCGCGCATATAGCCAAGGTCCAACGAGTCGGCGCCGGCCGAGACGTTTTTAAATTCTCCGGCTTTTAGTTTTTTCAAAGCAACATGGGGTGTTATTTCTCGCGCATCGGGTTCGACGAAATATGACAACTGAACAACTTCTGGAGAAACGTCTTTTTTTCCCAACAGATAGTGCGTGACAAGCGAAAAGAGAACAACAGAGCATAAAACCAGCAAATACCCGCTTTCTCCGCGCGCAGGTGCGAAGATCTGCCTCTGAAGACTCAACTTGTCCAATTGTTTCAGGAGATAGCCGATCACCGCAGTCACTTCTTTCTTATCAACAGATGCAAGTGAGTTCGGCAACCGAAAAAATATGTTTACAGACTCTTGAAAAAATTCTTTGCCGCTGCGACTGCTTCAACAAAAAAACAAATCCAAGGTAACGATTTCACTAGGAATCAAAGTTCTGCTTGGACGGCAAAAAACCTGAAATCCTCAATTGACGTCTTGTCTGTAGAGCGAACGGACAATTCCAATCACCCGATCGGACTCGCCGCTGCCAAAGGGTATCGCTTCGAAATCGTTGTTCTCAGGAACCAGCAATGCAGGTGGAAGAGTGTCGAAGGAAATTTTGGTGTTGCCCATCAGCCGTTCGTGCGCATGACGATAGAGCTGTGAACCGCGCATGGCGAAGCGTTTGACCGTGACTTCGTGATCGCCCACGGCGGCAACGACAATGTCACCGTTACGCGCACTGGCTGCAGACTCAATCAACAAATAATCGCCGGGCAGAAAGCCCACGTTCATCATGCTGTAGCCTTCAACCGTCACAGCAAAAAGCGCACTGCCGACAGATTTGCGCTGCACGTTCAGAAACGGAACTGTTGCAGTGGCGTGCTCGATGGCTTCGTGCGGCGCGCCGGCTTGTACGAGTCCGACGACCGGAACAAACAGGCAAGCACCCATGTCTGATTCAGGTGAAGTGCGTGTGGCGTAGGACGCCGCTTGAAGAGGGCGTGGAAGATCGCCGCGGGATTTTGTTAGCACCGGACTGCGGAATGCCAATGATGATGCAGGTTGTCCACCTTGTGACGCCCACCACGTGAGTGCCTCTTGAGTGGGGACGAGCTGACGCGACTTTCCCGGCACCGGAGCCTGAAGAAAACCTTTTTTGCGCAGCACCGTGACGACATCCTGCGCGCTGCCGACCGCCTTCCATTCAAAATGCGCGGCGATCTCGCGCAACGTTGGCGGCATGCCCGTTTTATCGAGACATTCCAAAATATAGGCGACCACCTTGCCTTGCAGGTCCGTGAGCTGTACCATACATCTGTACCCCATACAAAGAAGAGCCTTCGGGCTCTTCCAGAACATTCGGGTGTAAAGCAACCAACCGATTTCCTAAGGGAAGTGGTACATGATTCCGGAAAAGAACACAAGTCCCGTGAACTTAAAGACCGGCAACGCCCTGCCGGCCGGAGAACGCAACTCGACATCCGTCGGGTCTGTGAATGGATCATCCGGCCGTTTTCTGATCGGTTCATCCACCCCGCAGACGTCTCCTACCCGCCGGACACCTGCAGGGCTGATACTGCTCAAAAGTACACCTCTTGTCCGCTGTGCTCCGCTGTTCGGACGCCTGTCGCATTCGCTCAGCTTGAAGC
>JBEDKY010000394.1:0-6856 GCA_041171905.1 Pseudomonadota bacterium | reverse complement strand
GGAGCGGGCTGGTGCAATGGGAGGCGCCCGCACGGGGAGACCCAATGCGCGCAGCGTTGTTGTGATGGTGGGTTGGTCAAACACGACGCCTACGAGTTTCATGCGCCCGCCGCATTTGTCGCATTTGAGCACGTCGATTTTGAATGTGCGTTTGAGAAGCTGTCACCAGGAGATGCGTTTTCGTTTGCGCGCTTTTTGTTTTTTCCCGCAGAACCTGCCACTGGTGGAACTGAATCCTGACCATCGGCACTTTGATCGACATCAATGAGTGGAGACGGTTTGCCAGCTCTACCAGCGAGATTTCCCCTTGGAGATAGGATTGTACGCTCTCATAACGGATTTGTTCGTCAGCTGACACGAGTAGACCCTTCTTGGCCATGCCCCCTCCCTTTTTCTTGGAATGGGGGAGTTTAAACCTCGGACCTGACATTTTCGCTTGGGAGATAAACCCTGACATTTTCGCTTGGTAATCACACCCAGATTGATCGCTTGGGTCGCAGGAACATGGAACGGAAACATTCCTGTAGCATTCAAATTTCGTCGCCACGGTGACATCTATTTTCGTTTGAAACAGAATATTCGGACAAACAGCTCGTAATCATACTTTATGCTAGCTGGTCGCAAGAAAACCAGAGCTGCGCGATAATCCAGAGTTATCCCATTGCGGGTCGATCATCCTCAAAAGATCAATGAAAAAAATCGCAGCATATGCATGGAGTTCGATTTAAATCAATGGCGATCAATAATGACAATCGGAACTCGGGGCGCATTCAATGACTTTTCCCTTCCCTGTCCGTGTCAAACAGTTCAGGGCTACAATTGCATGCGCCTCCGAGGAAAGTAACAATTACTTAATTTTCACCAATTTGACGTCTGCTCTTTTAAGTCGTGCAGTTCGTGTCGAATACATCTGCGGAAGAGGTTCGGAACTTTCAAGCACTGTTCCCCAATGCTCTCCTTTTGAATCAAACCTCAGGCAAATTTATCGTCGAACATCGCTACCGATGCCGTCGGAGTGCATGGTCTAGGGGAAGGAGGAGGAAGCGTTACAACTGCAGGTGGATGATCTCCTCCAGGTATTTTTATGGAGTCAGACCCTAGGGGTTTACCAGCATATTTTGCTAAACGGTCAACGATTGCTTGATTTTGATCCAGAGCAATAAATTTATAACCTTTACTTTCAAGACCTGGATAAACATGCTTGATAAACATATCCACTGTCCGTCCGTGGTTATCATGCATGAGGACGATACCCTTTCTTCGTGCCTCAACTTCTCGAATGTACCCAGCCGCACATTCTTCGATTTTAAGTCCCTTGTTCCAACACGCCCAGTCGGCAGAATGTCCGCCTGAGAGCTCTCCTCCAATATCCCAAAAAATCGGTCCAACATACTGGGCTAGAGCAGGAACCGCTGTCGTGACGGTGTCTGAGCTGTCCCATGCGCCACCGGGAGGCCTGAAAAAATAGACGCCACTTTTGGTGAATGGCTTAATGATGGAATGGGCGGTGATGATTTCGTTGAGAAGTTTAGCACCAGTTCTTCTGGCCCTAGTGAGCGAATCTTCTCGATGAGGAAATTCGGCAGCATGGTGGGCGCTCTTTACGGTGTAGTGGCGTCGGGCCCCGCAAACTTCCGAGGTCGCTGCTTTGCACCGGTAAGACGTGGATCTCAACGGGCGTGAGCCAGAGAAGTCGCAACCGGGCGTTGGTCGCAATTGGTCGCATTTGCGACCAAGAGTCTGTGCAGGTTCCTATTCTTCGCCTGTCAGTGTTTACCGATATCGATGGTCTTTCCAAATGATGCAGCAATCTTTGACAAGGTTGCAAGAGATGGACTTGATTGGCCCTTGAGTATTGCCGAGAGGTGGCTCGCGCTGAGACCCGTTCTGCGAGCAAATTCGTTGAAGCCAAGGTTTTGCTCAGCCATGAGGTCAGCTACAAATTTTGCAGCGAGTTCTTGAGCCCTAAGAATTGCCTTCGCTTCGCTTTCAGTGCGTGCATTCAATTCAGCAATTTCATCTTCGTCAAAGTTTTCTGCCAGCCAATTTTTGAGAGATTTCATTTCAAGGCCCCCCTCGCTCTTTTGATGTCTCGTTCTTGCGTATCTTTCTCACCGGCCGCCACGACGATGATAATTGCCTGCGTGTTTTGATCGAAATAAAAATAAAGACGGTACCCAAATGACATCTCTCTGAGTTCGAACAAACCATGCCCAAGCCCCTTGACGTTGGGCATTCCGAGCTCTGGGCCGAGTTTCTCTAGTAGGAGCAGACGGCGGGCAAGCGCAGCCTTTTGCTCTTTTGTTCGTTCCTCAAGCCATTTTTCAATTCGAGTGAGATCGACAGTCCACATGCTCGTAATCCTCGATACTAAATTTAGTATCGGCTGAAGCAAAAGAAAATCAAGGGTAAAATGCTGATTGGGCTAAATAAAACTTATGCAAGGTCGCTAGAGTATGCTTTTTAACAGGAATTGGTCCAGCTCAAAGCCTGCAATGTTGTTGTGGTGGTTTGTTGGTCGAACACGACGCCTATTAGTTTCATGCGTCCGCCGCACCTGAGCACGTCAATTTTGAATGTGCGTTTGAGAGGCCGTGCGCAGGAGATGCGTTTTCCTTTTCGCGATTTTTGTTCCTGGAAAATGCCACTGGTGGATCCGAATCATGAGCATAGGCTCCATGCTCGGTGCCAATGAGTGGAGTCAGTTTGTCTGGTAAATATCTCGTGTGCTGTGAGTGGCTTGCGAGTAGTCCGCAGTTGCGTGTGGTGTGAAACTTTTGTGCAGGTTTAAGAATGACAAGTCGTTCCAAAGATTCGCCGGCTGATCAGCTTGTCCATGTATAGCCAAAAGGGAGCAGGACCTCAATGTTGTCTGGTTCTTTGAGCAGATATGAGAGCCGAAGGATTCCATAACATGTTTCTGATTTCAGACTTTTCGACGGAACGGGGATGAACCATCAGGTTTTGGCTTGCAATCGCATTTGAGAAGATGAAAATATGAAGGGACTAAGCGCTACTGTCTTGATATTACGAAACGCCAACACGATTAATTATGGCAAAAGATTGACAAGTCAAAAAAATCTTTGCCGCAAGGTCTAATTTGGCAAGAGTGTACACTTTGTTTGGATGGTTGAGAGCACATTTCGCGCATCTCGAAAAAATTTCTTGAGGGAGACCTTGTTATGAACATTCGAACAACGGCAGTTCTATTTGGTGCACTGGCATCTGTTTTAATTAATGCATGCAAGCCCTCGCAAAGTGCACATACCAATGCACTTAATGGAGCTAAAGCCCAAACAAGAGTGCGTCCGCTCGAGAAGATATCTGTTCCTCATGCCGGATTTGATAGAGCTCACAAAGGAAAAGGCTATGGTTTCGCTCTCGCTTCCCAGTACATTGAAAAGGAGGACACAAGTGGAAACCTTGATTCCGAGTGGAAGTATTTTCTTGTTATTTATAAAGGCTCGTTAGCCGATGTTCGGGCAAGAACAGAGGTGGATTATGGCGCAACTACATGTGTGTCCGCCGCTACATCGGGTTGCGGCATGTATACTAAATTCATTAAATATCAAGGCAAAAAGATAGGAACCATGGACGAAGATAATCTTATTCTGGATGTTTGTAATGATTCAAGGAATAGTGTTGGTGATGTGCCGCTCCAAAAATGCAACATTCGTTCTCCCGAGGATGTTGAAGCTGCAAGAAAGGCGAAGCCTGGCGTGGGAATCCAATCCATCGAGATCAAGGGCTGACTCTGATTGCGTAATCCGACCCGAGCCGGCGCAGCTACTTGGGCTTCCGCAGCAATGTCCTCTGCTTTTTTGTTGGTACCCCTCCGAAAATGGACTAAACTGCAGCAAATAAAGGTCCAAGAGCGCCTGGGTGAAGTTAAACTCATAGCGCATCGATTCCCTCTAAAGGATACACCCTTGTCAGCGCTTACAACCTCACTTTTTCGTCAGCCGTCGTCTGACCTTGTGCTCGATTTTGACCTTTGGAAATGCAACCGGCCCAAATCTCCACCTATCCCGAGGTACATGGGTCAAAAACGGCAAACAACCGCCGTCCTCGGTCGGTTTGGACAACTGCACCAAGCGGGGGGTGCTTTAAGTTTTATCGGGTGTGGATGGGGCTTTCGTTAGTCCGGCCACCCAGTGTCGACATCTGCTCCCGCCCAATCGTTGTCGTAATCGACCAACTGACGGGAGCGGGCTGGTGCAATTGGTAGTACCAGGACTGGAGTCCAGATTATTAACCTTCGGATGATCGAACACGACACCCACGAGCGCAAGAGTCTGCCTCACTCGCAGAGTATTCGTTTTTCACATGTATTATCGAAGAAATTCTCATTTTGTGTCTCATTCTGGCACACGACACCCCCTGAAAACCCCCGTCTTTTGTGTTCCAATTTTGGACACTTCACAGATCGAAATTCTGAACTCAAAGTCCTCGTTGGCTTGAGCCCATGTCGCGGCAACGAGCCATCACCCCATGCTTCGGGAGAGGAACATGATTTCAGTTTTTCAGTTATCATTTTTTAGTGAGAATCCTCCGCTCAGGACGCTTGCGCATCCTTCGCTGCGCGTCCTCTTTGAGTCCTTGCTTTCCGCTGCGCCACTCGGGGTCCCGAACGCTGTCGCGTTCGCCCCTCTTGGCTACGCCGTTCGTTTTCGTCCGACCCTCTTGGCTACGCCGTTCGTTTTCGTCCGCCCCTCTTCGCTGAAGCGAATCGACTCGTCCAAAAACTCACCACACACTATGCCACACGTGGCCAAAGAAACTTCAAATACAGCGACCAATGGAGAGAGGTGCGAAAATTCAGAAATCACAGAAGAAAATTCCAATGTAACTCCAACAGACGAACCAAAGAATTAAATTCATAGACGCCGCTTATGCACCGCGTGAACGTTGTAACTCTAAAATAAGACTCTCTAATTTGAGAGGTGGAGAGAATCTATGGCGACATACTCTGTTTACTTGAAACACGAGGCTGAATCTGAGCTGATTTCGAGCGCGAGAAAACTGGGAATTTCACCCATCGATTTGATCCGAAATCGGATTGCCCAAGGCGCTGTTACGGATCAAACCAAAGTCGCAAATCGAAAGCTTGATGCCATGTTTTTTGTCATGGAACTGTTGGCTCGTGAGGTGTGTTTTGTCTCAGGCCTACTCCGCGCAGGTCACCAAGCCAATGAAAAAATTTACTCTGTTGGATTGGATCGCGAAAGGCAGTCCGTTGAGACCATCAAGGCGTGTCGCACCAAGCTAGAGAATGAGGGGATTAGCAGCAAGTTTTGACGTCCGGTCGAGAACTCATGCGGAGGAAAAAACAGATGCTTTCCATTGCACCGGTGAGCACCCGTCAGGGGTGTCATTACTATTCACAAGATGCATATTATACGCGTGCTCGCTCTCTCGAAAATGCCGAATGGCAAGGCGTGGGAGCGCAGTCATTGGCTCTTCAGGGAAGACTCAAAGCAGAGGAATTTGAGCAGCTGTTGAGGGGTTTTGATCCGCGTTCTCAGGAGCCATTAAACTCTCATCGCAAGCTCTGCGAATCGACCAAACAAGCAGCTCTTGATCTCACTTTTTCAGCTCCTAAAAGTGTGAGCCTTGCAGCACTCGTGGGAGGTGACATTCGCCTTGAAGCAGCGCATCGTGAAGCTGTCTCTGAGGCTTTGCGTGTGGCCGAAGAGCGCTATGCCGCCACGCGGATTGGAAGCAACACTAAGCGCCGAGTAGAGCATTGTCAGAACATAATTGCCGCCAAATTCCATCACAACACAAGCCGCGCAAAAGACCCGCAACTTCACACGCACGCTGTTATTATGAATGCTGTTTTGAGGTCTGATGGTGCTTGGCGGAGTCTTCATAACCGGGAGATTTTTGCCAACGCAAAGCTCTTGGGGCTTGTGTATCAGAACGAGCTCGCGGCAAGGGCCAAGGCCTTGGGTTACACAATTGAACGTAAACCTACGGGTACATTTGAGCTTGCGGGTTACTCGGAAAAAGAGCTTCGTACATTCTCCAAAAGACGTGAGCAGATCGAAAATCTGGGCGCTAAAAATCAATACGACGCGCGCACTCTTGTGCGGAAAAACAGGCCTGCCAAAGGGCGTGAAATTCTGCCTGATGAACTCCAAAGACGTTGGCAAAGTGAAGCCGCGGAGCTTGGAATAAAGCACCCCGTTGCCCAAGAACACGTGCAGATTGAACCTCGACACGAACGTTGCAATCACCACCGAGCGGTTGCTGCAGGGGCGCATCATGCGAGCGAAAAGGAGGTCGGTTTTAAGAGAGAAAAACTCGAGGCCTATGCGCTGTCAGCCAACTTGGGTGACGTTGATTTGGGAAAGCTGGCGGAGTGTTTTGACAAGGCCGTGGAAGAGAGATTCCTGCGGGTCTGCAAACAGGGAGGCTACACTACTTCCCGCGCCGTAGAAGCTGAGCAGATCATCGTCACCTATGTAAGACGAGGCAAAGACAACGTCGATCCGATCTCTCAGAATCTACCTCAAGGCATTCTCAAAAACGATTACTGCCTCAACCCAGAACAGCTCGCAGCCGTGAAAAACGTGCTGACCACAACCGATCAATTCGTGGCTTGGCAAGGGGTCGCAGGTGCAGGAAAAACCTTCGCTCTCAGTGCACTTTTCGATGCTGCGCGGCGCGAGGGTTATCATTTTGCGGGCTTTGCGCCATCGGCATCGGCTGCACATGTACTACAAACTGAGGCTTCGTTTGCATCGCGAACGTTGGCGAGTGTTCTCTTGGATAATCGAACCCACGTATCCGGAAACAATCGTACGATTTTTGTGATTGACGAAGCAGGGCTCATGTCCACCTCGCATTGTGC
>JBEDKY010000393.1:0-3350 GCA_041171905.1 Pseudomonadota bacterium | reverse complement strand
TCCCAGAATGTCCTTTCGTACACCGCGTTCTGCTTGCGTGCGACGTGCGCAAAATCCGCGAATCTCAATTGGAAAAATGCCGCATCAACCTCGCTCAGCCTCCTGCCGAAATGCTCGCCATCAATGCCTCGGGCAGCGTTCCTACTCTGCAATTTGATGACGGTCGCGGTTTCCACGAGAGCCTCGTCATTATGGAATTTCTCGATACACTGAACGCATCTGGAGCCAAGATTTATGGCGAAAATCCTCGTTCAATCGCAGAAACAAAGGTTATTTGGGAAGCGGCCAACAGCAACTTGCTTGGCCCCGTTCAACAGGCTCTTTATTCCTTTGGCAACATCAACCTGACCAAGCTGGCAGCAACCCAGCTTGCCGCGGGTTGGTCATGGCTAGACGAATCCCTGAAGACACGCGGAGGTCCGTTTTTCGGAGGAACGGAACTCAATGCGATTGACATTGGTATGGCACCATTTTTGATTCGACTTCAATTCGCCTCGGAGCTATTTCCACAGGTCAAACTACCTGCTGCAGAGTCTCCATCAGGCAAATACCTGCAGATGCTGATTGCACGCTGCGAAAAAAGTGGTGTTTTTCCGGCGCAAGAAATTCTCCGCGAATTGACGGAGAAGTTCAGCCGCCCGCACGCGATGTTCCTTGATATACAAAAGGCACCGCGCACTCTGATTGAAGATCCGAAAACTGCGCTGGCAGCGGCCGGAAGCCAACTCTCCGCATGGAAAGTTGAACGCGACCAACATGGATTTTGCCTGCAGGCAACGTTTCAGTTCAAAGACCACTTTGATGCCGTGAACAAAATGAAATGGCTGCATGATGCTCAGGAAATCTGCGATCATCACACATCATTTACGCTGCGTGATTTCGCAGCCGTCGACGTTCTTCTGGTGACCCACGAACCACGCTGGGGAGTGACCGAAAAAGATCTCACGATGGCGAAGCTTTTGCAGGAATATTTTTTGAAAGGACAACTTCCATCATGAGTGCAAACACAACCGCACCCCGCCTTGAAGCCATTCGCTACAAGCGAGGATCACTCGAAATACTCGATCAGCTCAAACTGCCGCACTCGACTCAATTTGTCGCCCTGACGAACTGTGAACAGGCGGCCGACGCGATCAAAACCATGAAAGTCCGTGGCGCTCCGGCAATCGCCGTCACAGCGGCACTCAGTCTCGCGGTTGAAATTATCGAGGTTGTCAAAAAGGGCGAGAATCTCAAAAACTTCATCAAAGAAGTTGAATCCAGACTGACACTTCTCGGCAACAGCCGACCCACGGCGGTCAATCTGTTCGAAGCCATCGGCAAGTTGAAAAACATCATCGGCACATGTGCGGAAACCCTTCCGGACAATCCGCAGTCAGCCCAGCATCTGGCAGAAAAGATTATCGCTTACGCGGAAGGAATGCTCGAAAAAGACCTTGCCGACAACCGTGCGATCGGCGCATTCGGAGCCGATCTCTTCAAAGGTTCCAGCCGCTCATCTCTGCGCATCCTGACTCACTGCAACACCGGCAGTCTAGCGACCGTAGGATATGGAACCGCACTCGGTGTGATCCGCGCGTTGCACGAACGTGGTCAACTGGCACATGCATTTGCAACCGAAACGAGACCATACAATCAAGGCGCACGGCTGACAGCTTTCGAGCTCGTCTTCGAAAAAATACCATCCACTCTCATCACCGATTCCATGGCATCCTTTTTGATGAAGCAACAAAAAATCGATGCAGTTGTCGTTGGTGCTGACAGAGTTGTCGCCAATGGCGATACGGCAAATAAAATCGGAACATATCAACTCGCAATCGCCGCACAATATCATTCTGTGCCGTTTTACGTTGCCGCACCGCTGACTTCCGTCGACCTGACAATCCCAACGGGCTCTGGAATTCATATTGAAGAGCGTCCCGCGGGTGAATTGACGCACATCTTTGGTCAGCGTCTGGCAGCGGACGGAATCGGCGTTTGGAACCCCTCATTCGATGTGACGCCCGCGCAACTCATCAGCGGGATCATCACCGAGCACGGCGTGATCACCAGAAATTCCGGCAGCACTGCATTCGACGTTGCGGGCTTTGTCAAAGGACTCGCCCGATGACACTTTTCCCCGCACGCAACACCGCAGTCGTCAGCACCCCGACAGAGCGAGAGGCGCATGCTCTTGTCTCCTACCGCGTTGATAAAAATTTACATGGTGCAGACATTTTTGAGGAAATTGCGATTGGCCAGACCTTGGGGGCGTGGGACGAACGCTTTACGGATGTGAACACACTCCGCGCCAAAGTCGCGAAAATCATCGCGTACCGTGAAGACGAATCTCAGCTTTTTGCGACGATCGCTTTTCCTGTTCAGTTATGGCACGGGAAGTTGAGCTGGCTGCTGGCGCTTATTTTCGGCAAAATGAGTTTTTACCGCGGTGTGACACTTGAAAATGTCAGTTTTGATGAGCACTGCCTGCAGTCGGGTCTCTTTCACGGCCCGCAACTCGGACTCTCCGAACTGCGAGAGCGCTGCGGTGCAGTTGCAGGCCGTCCGTTGCTGATGGGAATACTCAAACCCAACGTTGCCATGAGCGATGAAGCCGTAGCTGACCTCTATTGTGAGGTTGCTCAGGCGGGCGTGAATCTGGTCAAAGACGACGAGATCCGCCACGACGAAAGCCTCAACGCCACACTGCGGCGAATCGAAAGCGTTGCCGCGCGGAAAGCCAAAGAAAAACTCAACACGCAGTATGTGGTGCATGCGCCCATCGACGAAGCGGCAGTTGCCGATTTGAAAAACTGGTGTGCGCGTCTGCAAAATGCCGGCGCAGATGCGCTGCTCGTCAACGTCTGGACCAGCGGTCTCGATGTGTTGCAAAACCTGCGTGCTGTTACGAAACTTCCACTTGTCGCGCATCCCGCACTTGCCGGAGCGATGGGTCAGGGCCTGGCCGGAGATTCCATCTGTCCCAGCGTTCTGCTCGGAAGTTTACTGCGCGCAGCCGGGGCGGATCTGACGCTTTTTCCGAGCCCCTACGGAAAAATCGGCCTGCCGAAACAGACTGCAGTGAAGATTGCAGAAAAGTGCACTGAGTTGTGGAGCGGCGAAATCAAACCGGTCATTCCGGTGCCCAGCGCAGGAATCAAACCCGAGCACGTTCCCTCGGCACTCGAGGATTTCGGACACGATTTTATTCTCAATGCGGGCACCGCGATCTTCGCAAGCGGCCGCTCGGTTGCCGATTCCGCAAAAGACTTTCTGCAACGATTGGAGGCCGTACAAAATGCGCGTTGAACGCCGACACCGTTTTGATGCCAGCGGACAAATGCCGTTGTCGCTGTTTGAACAAATAAAGC